>CAIKNA010000106.1 GCA_903828645.1 uncultured Bacteroidales bacterium | reverse complement strand
ATGGGTATTGATGTTGTTCACATACGCATGAATGTTTTCAGAAAAGGAGGTATTGTATTGCATGGCGATCTCGAGCGGGATGTTGTTACGCTCACCCTCCATGCAGATGGGTTCCGGGATCAGCTTTTCACGGTTTGCATCGAGGTAGTTGATGAAATCGCTCAACCCGTTTTTCGAGAAAAATATGTCAGATACGAACTTTCCATGGTCGTCCCTCTCCCGTTCATCAGTGATGGTAAGGGTGATACCTTTATTCAGGTAGGCCAGTTCGCGCAAACGTGAACAGAGAATTTCGTAATCGAATTTTTCAACGATAAATATTGAATTGTCCGACTTGAAGGTTACTTCGGTTCCGTTGTGCTCGGTGTCGCCAATTGTTTTAACGGGATAAAGCGGTTTCCCGAAAGCATATTCCTGCTGGTATATTTTTCCGCCCCGTTTAACAACAACCTTTAGCAGGGAGGAGAGGGCATTTACCACGGAAACACCAACCCCGTGCAGACCGCCGGAAACTTTATAGGTGTCCTTGTCAAATTTGCCGCCGGCATGGAGCACCGTCATGACCACTTCGAGGGCCGATCGTTTTTCTTTTTCATGGTAATCGGTGGGGATGCCGCGGCCGTTGTCAACAACTTTAACCGAGTTATCTTCAAGGATGGTGACTTCAATCCGGTTGCAAAAACCGGCCAATGCTTCATCAATGGAGTTGTCAACTACCTCGTAGACAAGGTGATGAAGGCCCTTCACATTGATGTCGCCAATATACATGGCAGGGCGCTTGCGCACTGCTTCCAGGCCTTCCAGGACCTGGATGTTATCGGCAGTATAACTCTGGCTGGCAATCTCTTTTTCTATATCTGTCATAATCAATCTGTTATAATAAATAATCAACAAAACAAAGGTACTCTTTTTTCCCTTACCGGAAGGCAGGAAATCAACCTTGAAACCAATGATTTTATTAACAATTTCCGGTTAAAAAAGGAGCAGTTTTTCAAGGATGATCCCGGCAGATTTTCCATTGCCGAATCCTTCCTGAAGGGGGGCGGTTGGAAGGTCGCCGGCAACAGCAACTTCTATCATCGCGGGGTCGCAGCCGGCGATGATGTTCCAGTGATCGTGAAGTGTTTCAATCCATTCGGTTTCGTTGCGCAGGGTTATACATTGTTTCCTGAGAAAGTAGGCCTCCTTCTGCAGCCCACCGGAGTCGGTGAGAACTCTGGAGGCATCCATTGTCAGTTTCAACATCTGGAGGTATCCCACCGGGTCGATGATGTGAACGTTTCCGGGAAGGTCGGGGGATGATTGCAGGATTTTCCGGGTACGGGGGTGGACCGGCAAAATGATTTCCTGGTTCAGCCTTGAAAATGCAAGGAAAATATTTTTAAGATTTCCAGGATTGTCGGTGTTTTCAGCCCGGTGGATGGTTGCAAGCAGGTACCTGTCCGGGATGCCAGCTGTCTTATATTTTGCAGGATCCTGAAGAATCCGCTCTTTGTAAAATATGACTGAGTCGTACATCACATCGCCTGCAAAACAGGTGATATCCGCCAGTCCCTCACGGGTGAGGTTATCGATGGCGGTTTTAGTGGGCGCGAAAAGCAGGTCTGCTATGCGGTCGGTAACGATGCGGTTGATCTCCTCGGGCATGGCCCTGTTAAAACTGCGCAGCCCGGCTTCAACGTGGGCAACCGGGATGTGCAGTTTAGAAGCGGCTAGCGCACCTGCAAGGGTTGAATTGGTGTCCCCGTAAACAAGGGTGCAGTCGGGTTTTTCTTTTAGAAGGACCTCCTCGATTCCTTTCAGCATCAAGCCAGTCTGTACAGCATGACTTCCCGACCCTGCTTCGAGGTTATAGTCGGGCATGGGAATGCCGAGTTCCCGGAAAAATATTTCCGACATGTTTTCATCGTAATGCTGACCGGTGTGCAGCAGGATTTCGTTAACAGCAGGGTTTGCCCTGATGACCCGGGATACGGTCGCTGCTTTGATGAATTGCGGCCGGGCACCCACAATGGAGACGATCTTCATGGTGTATGGTTACGGAAAAAAAGAAACAACAGTTCTGTAAGCGGGATTCTGTTAAATTCTGTCATTTATCTGAGCCTGCCGTCACCGGCATGCTTTAGCGACCTACCCTCCGACATTGGGCGAGCAACCCTTAACAGCCGGTATACTTGGTCTTTCAACCCATGAGGTTTACCCTTCCTGCCGGTCACCGGGCAGGATCGTGGTCTCTTACACCGCGTTTTCACCTTTTCCTCCGGTTAGCCGCACACTAAAGTGTGCGGTTAGCTGAAGGTAGTTGTTTTCTGTGGCACTTTCTGTCCCCCGGGCCTTTGTATCCCGGGATCCTTCCTGTTAGGAAGCATGGCGCTCTTTGTTGTCCCGACTTTCCTCCCGCAAAAACATCGCATGCAACGTTTCTGCCAGCGACAGAACGAACTGTTGTCAATGCAAAGATACGAATTATCCGTGAATTGTGGGTACCTTTGCGCCCATGAAGGATCTCAGTTATGGCAATGAAGGCAGGTTGATCCTTAAGTTTGCCATACCCATGTTGCTCGGCAACATTTTTCAGCAGATGTACAACATCGTCGACAGCATTGTCGTCGGGAAGTATATCGGGAAGGCGGCCCTGGCGGCTGTTGGAACATCAGGCCCGATCATCTTCCTCCTTGTTTCATTCATCATCGGCGTGACGATGGGCTTTACCATTGTTGTTTCGCAGTATTTCGGGGCCAAACAACTCGACAATGTTAAAAAGGCCATCAACACCCTCTACATCTTCATGTTTTTCACCTCGCTGGTGGTGACTGCCGGCGGGATCATGCTGAGCGGTTTTATTTTCAGGATCATCAACCTCGACCCTGCCATCGTACCGGATGCGATGCTGTTTTTAAACATCTTCCTTTCGGGCCTGATCTTTCTCTTCGGCTACAATGGAACCAGTGCAATATTACGCGGACTGGGGGATTCCAAAACACCTCTTTACTTTTTGATTGGTTCTGTAGGGCTGAACATCGTCCTTGACTTGATTTTTGTCCCTGTCCTTCACTGGGGTGTTGCCGGGGTCGCCTTAGCCACAGTCATTTCGGAAGCCTGCGCTTTCATTTCGCAGATCTTCTACCTGAACCGTTATCACAAAGTGGTCAAATTCTCCTTCAGGAACCTTGCATTCGACCGCGAAATATTTATTAAAAGCATCAGGATAGGGTTGCCTACGGGGTTCCAGCAAACCTTTGTTGCCGCGGGCATGGTCGCGCTTTACTGGATTGTAAACCAATTCGGTGTGGATGCAAATGCCGCTTACAGTGCCGCCGGCAGGATCGACAGTTTTGCCGCGCTGCCGGCCATGAGTTTTGCGGTAGCGCTGTCGACCTTTGTCGGGCAGAACATGGGTGCCAACCGCCCCGACCGTGTCAAAGCCGGGCTGCGCGCCACCCTCCTCATGACCAGTGCCATCTCCCTGGTAATTTCGCTTGTGACCGTTTTATTCGGCAAAATCCTGATGAGGATGTTTACGAACGATGAAACGGTGATTGAAATGGGGGGGGATTATTTGCGCATCATCGGTTCCTTTTACATCCTGTTTTCGGTGATGTTCACCATAAACGGCGTTTTGCGGGGCGCCGGCGACACGCTGGTTCCCATGTTCATCAGCCTGTTTTCCCTGTGGATCATCCGGATCCCTGTTGCCTGGCTCCTGGCAAAGAATCCCGCGATCGGGGTTCATGGAATATGGTGGTCGATCCCGGTCGGCTGGTTGTCGGGCGTTATCTTGTATTATGTCTATTACCGGATGGGATACTGGAAAAAGAAGGCTGTTGTAAAACTGGCTACCGGGGAGCGTGAAGAACCCTAATTTTCGTTTGAGGTTATTCTCTCCAGTACCAGTGCCAGCTTTGCCGTCAGGGCTCTTCTTGAATATTTCTCTATCTCCCGGCTCCGGATTGCAAGCATCCCTTTTTTATAGTCTTTGTAAAAGCGAAGGAGATGAGCTTTCATCAGGTCAACATCCCCAAAACCGGCAAGGAGGCCGGCCTCCGTTTCACGCAGGATAAAGGCGGCATCGCCGTCTGGAGGGCCGAGACATAAAATGGGGCGCCTGGCGGCCAGGTATTCGAAAAACTTCCCGGTAAGGATCATTTTCGAGTTGGGCGTGTCGTTGATGATCAGAAGAAGGACCTGCGACTGTTGCTGGCATACGACCACTTCATCGTGGGGCATGTAGTCGGCTTTTTTTACAAAGCGGGTCAGTCCAAAGCTTTCCAGGGAATCGGTCACCGTGAAATCAACCTTGCCAACCAGCTTGATTTCCAGGTCGTTTTCCAGGCTGGGATGCGTGGTTAAAAGTGTTTTCAGGGCTTCCCATAAGGTTACCGGGTTGCGGGAACTTACGAGCGTACCGATGTGCGCGATTGAAAATTTTTTATCTTTTTCGGGTGTCGCAAGGCCGGTGTCGGCAGTGTCAAATCCATTGGTGATCACTTCGTACGGCCGGTGGAAAATCCTGTTAAAATCATCGGCCATGGAATTGCTGATCACCATAACAGCGTTTGCACGGCTGAGAACCCCGAGCTCGAGTTTACGGTGCATTTTATCTGCCCTTCGGGTTAATTTCAGTTCCCTGTAAAAATCAATGTTGGTCCATGGATCGCGGAAATCGGCCAGCCAGGGGAGGTTTAACCGCGATGCAAGCTGCATGGCAATCAGGTGGGTCGTGTGCGGCGGACCGGTGGAGACAACCGCATCAACAGGGCTGGCCTGCAGGTATTTCTCCAGGAACCTGACAGACGGCCGGATCCAGAACTTCCGGGCATCGGGGATGAAAAAATTGCCGCGGATCCAGACTGAAATATTTTCCAGGAACCGGTTCTTTTTTTTTTCCGAGAGGAAAGCGGCATTGATCCTTTCCTCCTTTTTCTGACCAAGGAGTTTTTTATAGACATGATATGGCTCCCAGATCGGCAGTTTCAGTACT
>CAIKNA010000105.1 GCA_903828645.1 uncultured Bacteroidales bacterium | reverse complement strand
GGAAGTTCGAGTCTTCTCATCCCGACTACCCCCACCCCCAAACCCCTCCCCCGCAGTGGGAGGGGCAGGGGAGGGGGTCATGCCTCTTTAGCTCAGTTGGTAGAGCAACTGATTCGTAATTAGTAGGTCGGGGGTTCAAGTCCCCTGAGAGGCTCGGAATCATCGGCTTGAAAGTTTCTAAATCAAAAAACCCAGACCACGCTAATGAAAAATTTCGGGGTTTGGGTTTTTCTTTTCCTCGATAACCATCCATGAAGACAAAACTTCCGACAACAATACTCTTTGCCACCATATGCGTGGTTCTATTGCTGAGTTTTATAAATGCTGGAATTCCGGATAATATTCCCCATAACAGGTTGGATAATGATGAAGATTCGATGGAGTCAGGAAAGACAGTGACTTGCGGTGGTGTTGAACGATGGGCGGTGAAGGTGTTTACCGATCCACTGGCAAACACCATCGACTGGACCCCGAAAACCACATCGATCGCACATTTGGTGGCAATTTCCACACCCACGCCGAATGCCAGCATGCCAAGGTACCAACCGGTAGAAGATTCAACCTATGTTGTCTCCTGCATTATCACTATCAAAAAAGATGAGGCCGACAGCGATTTTCATATCGTACTGAGCGACGGCGTGCATACACTTGTCGGGGAAGTTCCGAACCCGAATTGCGCATCTGTTGCCGCATCGCCAAAAGCAGCACAATTCGTCGCGGCAAGAAACTGGGTGATACAAAACATCGGCTATGGGAATAAGAATAATGTGAATCTTCCGCCTGTAACGGTAACAGGAGTTGCTTTTATTGATCCACCACACGGTCAGACGGGAGCTGCGCCGAATAATCTTGAACTTCACTCCATCATTGATATTCATTTTACTCCGGTGGGATCGGCTCCGGGTGTGACAACACAGGACGCGACACTGCTTACAACCACTTCTGCCAGGCTGAATGGCCTGGTAAATCCGAATAATCTTGAAACCACCTGTCATTTCGACTGGGGCCTCACAACGAACTATGGAAATTCAACGGCTTCATTCTCTGTAGGATCCGGGTCTTCAGGAATTAGTGTTGGTGCCGACATTTCCGGTTTAATGGCAGGAACGACCTATCATTTCCGGCTTGTTGCAACGAACGGTGCCGGCACCACCAACGGCAGTGATCTCAACCTGGCCACTCTTTCCCCTTCATTATCGGTGGCTCCTTCAAACCAGCCCGTTACGGCTGCTTCGGTAAGCACCTCGTTTACGGTTACCTCCAATTCAAATTGGATGGTTTCGAGTGATCAAAGCTGGTGTATACCTACAGCGTCAGGTTCAGGAAACGGGATAATCATCGCCAATTATTTGCAGGACAGTACAACCCTTTTACGGGTCGCCCATATAACCGTGACGGTTGCCGGCCAAACGCCTGTTGTCGTAACGGTTACCCAAAGCGGGTTGCCACTGCTGCCTGAGCCAACAAACAATCCATTGAATTTCTCATGCTGCAATATCCATCTGCAGTGGAAGGATGCCACCGGTCCCCTTTTACCTACGGGTTACCTCATTCGAATGAGCAACATCGGTTTTAACAGCATCGGCAACCCCGTTGACGGGATTCCCGTGCCGGACGGCCAGTTTGATAAAAATGTTCCGGCAGGAGTGCAGGAAGTGTTTTTTGTGAATCTGACTAACAATATTACGTATTACTTTAAATCATTTGCTTATCGCGGTTTGGGTAGCTCAATCGACTACAAGACCGATCAGGCCCCGGTTATTCAGCAGGCCACACCATCGTGTAATAATTGATAGCCGTGGGGCGAAAGGCTTTTTTGCGGTTCACCGCTTGACAAAGTCAACCGTATACGAGGTGGGTTGAGCCGATAGCACTCGCCTGGTTACCCGGGATACCTGCTTGTTGCGCATAGGATGTCCAGTTGCTGACAACCTCTTTCACCTGTTCAACAATCTCCCCGGCCTTTTTAATGTTCATCTGCACTCCCACTGCCAGCAGGTCCTCCTGCGTGATCCCTTCACGTTTCCCGTTCACCGACATCTGGTGCCTTGCCAGCCATTTATTGGCCGGGTTGAAGGCATAGGTTACGTCATATGCCGGGGATAAAGACCATGTTCCCTGCCGGTCCATTAAAAAAGCAAGGTTTTTTGTGTGATCATCCATGTTCCTGCCGATCACATTGAAAACCATCCTCCGGTATAACTGCTCCGCATCCGCATAGGGAAGCCTCATTTGCCGCATCGCCTGGAAGGCCTGTTCATAACTGTAGGAGTTGGGATCATTGAAATCAAAATGGCACAGACCGCATAAGGTCTGCAAATGAAGTTTCTGGTTGTTTTCCATCCTGTCGAAACGCCTGGTCATGAAATGAGCCCGGCCACCCTCCTCGAATAATCTTGACGGAGACATACGGATGCCGCATTCGACGGCCATTTTATAGTAGGCAAATTCAATCCGGCCATAACCTTTGGGGTCGCCAAGCAGGTCGTTTGTCACCCCGTCGAATTTGATCAGCCATTGTGAAAATCCTTCCGGTGCCCGGAGCTGTCCGGAAACCACTTCACCGGTGCTTTCATTCCAGGCAATGATCGCCTTGGCCCGGGCGCCACCTGCCGAGGTGCCCACCTGGATGATCTCATTCAATGCAAAAGCCTCGTTTTTTGACAGTTCAACATGCAATCCCTCTTTCTGGCGCAGGGCTTCTTTGGCCAATCCGACCAATTCCGAAATTTCCAGCGGGTGCACTTTTTCTTTCCTGCTGATGATCATCGGGGCAAATTCCAAAGCGCCCATTCCCCTGTTGCCCACGTAACATAACCGCTCAACAGGATTCATGCTTTCGGGCGTTCTGCCCTGCATGGCCAGCCATACATCGATCAACCGGTTGCCGAATTTGTCGGGTAGTGAATCAGCGAGCAGTCCCGGCAAGCCAAAATAGGTTTCATGTGACAGCGCGGGAAAGGAAAAAATCCTGTTTCCGCGGAGCATGCCCGCGAGTGGCATTGTAAAAGGCGCCAGGTCAATTCCAAGCTTCAGAAAATCCGGATCGAATTCGAAATTTGCACAATCCTCCTCCTCCAGCCAGACAACGGCACCGGCCAGGGTTCCCCACAAGGTGACCTTTGCAATGGTTACCATGTGCCGTCCTCCGGAAGGTCATTGTCGTAACTTTTCAGCCTGGAAGCTCTTTTCCGGATCAGCCCGGCCTCCCTCGCCAGCGTCAGCGGACTTACAGCCGGACCATCCGCGAGGGGACCAAACAACTCCAGTTTTTCCAATCCCCTCAGCAACTGGATGAAACTGAGCAAACTTGCCGTTCTTCCATGCTCTATTTCGCTGATGGTACTTCGGTAAAGACCTGATTTTGCTGCCAATTGCTGTTGACTCATGTTTTTCTGGAGGCGTATCCTTTTCAGCTGAATCCCAAGCTCCCTGATAATGGCCGGATCGCTCATTCCATACCAGTTTAAATTGTTGCTTAAAGACGACATAATGTAATATATTTATGGTTTATGTTGTTTTAACGCCACAAATATACATAATAATTTTGAATTTTGAAAAATGTTGCTTAAAAGCAACATAAAAGGCGAATATATTGTATAATGATTCTTATAAGCAACAATATATTGTTTTAAAGTAAAAAGCTATTCTGCCCGTAATCCCCAAAGTGGATTCCTGATGATGATCCTTCTCGCAGGGAGATAGATCCAGAGGAAGCCGTTGGCCAGCACCAGGATGAGAATCCCTGAAATAAAGGGCCATGGAACAGAATAAGCCGGGGAAGCAAGCAAAGGTAAAAGGACCGGTATTGCAGAAATCACTCCCAGGAAAATGGCTGATAAAAGGATGAGTGTGTGTTCTGCAAGGACGAGTCTGAAAATAAACTGCCTGCGAAAACCAAGCGCAACATACATAGCCAGTTCCTGTTTGCGTTGGGTCATATTCCGGAGAAAGATGATCCCCAGGCCGATTGTGCCGATAATTACGCCCAGCCCGCCCAGAAGCATGAAGACCGACAGGTAGGTGTTCTCCACCGCATTGAAGGAGGCCAGCCGGGCTGAAGCCGGTGTTGCCATCAGTCCATAATCGCGGAAAAGTGTCTCGAGCCTTTGGGCAATCTCATCCCTATGATCAATGGGTCCATCGATCAGCATGATGTGTGATCCGCCGGATGAAGGGTAAAAAGTCCGCAAAAGGGTGTCGGAAACCAGTATGCTGCCCTGGAAAATCGAGTTATCCAGTCCTCCGGCCAATTTTATTTTTAAAATTCTCCCGGACTCATCCCGGTAAAGCAGGGTATCCCCGACAGATTTTCGCAGGCCATAGGTGATGACCGTCTGATCGGCAAATCCGGGAATCACACCAGGAGCAAGAGGGGTTGCAAGCGTCCTCCAGGGATGGACAGGATCAACAGACCGATCAAGGTTTGTAAAATTAAATGTGTGCAGCCGGTTGAACAGCTCCGCCGGAATTCCCAGCAGGCCAGGCCGGGATACCTGGTTAAGGTTCAGGCAACTGGCATCATCGCCATCCAGGCCGGGCAGCTGAATATAGCGGACCTGTTTCAGCACCTCCTCATCCTGCAGTCCAAAAAAGCCGGCACCCCGGGATGAGTTCAAATCGTTCATGACCGGAAGCACGGACTCGGTCCACAGCAGGAATCCTCCCGTGCCGGAATGGCTGGAGGTTTCCTGGCCGTAAAATGTTTTCCGGTTCGCACCGGTAATGATGATGGTGAACGTTCCCAGCGACAGCAACGCCACAGCAGTGATGGTCCGGCTGTGGCGCAATGAGAGGTTTTTCAGCGCCAGATGACCAAGCCCGGGGATAAAATCCCCGGGTTGGAGGGTAAGAAGGAGATTCATCAGGGCCCATCCCCCCGGAAGCAGCAGACCACCTGCAACCAGCGACCAGGAACCATCAATGGCTTTGCCCCCGGTGAGCGGCCATGCCAGCAGAGTCGCCGAACCTGCGATGGAGATGACCGCCACAACAGTGGAGACTATTTTGTCTCTTTTTCCATTTCGAGTTTCCTGCATTCCGGAAGTCTCTTTTACCAGTGCCGAGATGGGTTCCTGCAGATTTTTCCACACCATGAAAAGCAGCACGCCCAGGGAGAGGATGACACCGGCGGCTGCGCCGGCAAGGAGCGTTGATGTTCTGACCTCCATCACCAGAAGCGAAGTATTCACGGCATCCT
>CAIKNA010000104.1 GCA_903828645.1 uncultured Bacteroidales bacterium | reverse complement strand
CAGATTGCAGCGCATGGTCTTTCTTCCTTCGGCACCTTCACGGGCAACTATGGAGATGCAGCCGTTCCTCCCGCCGTTCGTTCCCTGCAGGATAAGACGATAACCACCGGGCCCGAATGCGCCGATGCCAGCCAAACGCTGTTGATCGCCGGTAACGGAACCAGTTACTGGGTTCAAAGCACCGGAAGCGTGACCCACATTGCCGGCACCAACATCATTTATTATGCGGGCACGAAGGTTTTCCCTGGAGGCTACATGCATGGTATGATCTCAACCACCAATTTCTGCAATCCTTATATTCATGATGCACCAGCTGCCATAACCGGCGTCGAAACACCCGGAAACATCAGCACGATGAACAACTCGTTTTTCAAGATCTATCCAAACCCGACACCGGGGAAATTCACCCTGGAGCTGAATGGCGATGTTACCTCCACACAGGTACATGTTGAAATTTTCGGGGTACTTGGCGACAGGATCCTCTCCAAAGACATGCAGATCGAACGCAAACAGGAATTTTCGCTGATTGAAAAACCGACCGGTGTATATGTTATCCATGTCACTTCGGGCGTGAATTCGGAAACAGAAAAAATTATTAAAAGGTAATTTGCATAACCGCTGGTTTCTATTGATCCAACCCATGCAAAACACTTGATAATTGCGACACTGCAACTTCAGGTGACAGGGATTAACAGTAAGAATTCAGAAACAAAGATTATTGTTAAAATCATAACAAAAAAATAATTTGCATATTTGTTGACTTCTGCTTTTAAATACATTATTTTTGACGACCGGAATAAAAGTTCGCATGGTTGAAATAAATAAATAATTCAAAAATAAATTTGCCACTATTAGGATCATATAATTAAATATAGTTGTACCTTTGTTGAGATATAATATTGAAACTCATGAAAAAAAATAGATACAAATCGATAACAATTCGCTCTCTGTCAGCCATTATGGCTGTAGTAGCCCTGTTTTTCTGCGGTTTGCAACCGGGATATTCTCAGATGACAGTGGTCAACGGTACGACGGTTAAAATCAATCCTGCCTCCTCCATGAACTCCTCCATGAATGTGGTTTTAAATTCGGGTGGAGTGCTGGATGTACAGGGAACCCTTGTCCTGAAGAAAGACCTCATCAATCAGAACACTTCGGCCAATTCCCTTGGAAGCGGATCGGTAGTGTTTTCGGGTACGGTCAACCAGTCAATCAGCGGCCAGAATGTCATTCAGAATCTCGAACTGGCCAATGCCGCCGGTCTTACCGTTGCCGGGAATACCCGGGTAAACGGGGTGCTGACGCTGACCAACGGCCTGGTTAACCTGGGCACCTACAACCTACTTCTCGGACCTGCGGCCACGGTTGCCGGTACACCCGCCTCAGCTAACATGATCGTTCCGACCTCCACCGGGCAGCTTCAGAAGGAGTTCCCTTCGGCAACGAGTTTTACATTCCCTGTGGGGGATGCAACCGGAACCGCGGAGTATTCCCCCGTCACCCTTGCATTCAACAGCGGCACTTTTGCAGCCGGCAACAACGTGGGCGTCACGCTGGTGAACGACAAATACCCCGGTACGGCCGCCACCAGTTACCTGACACGTTACTGGAATGTGACCCAGTCGGGGATTACGGGTTTTTCATGTAATTCAACTTTCCAGTATGTTGAAGCCGACGTGGTGGTGCCTGAAAGCGATATTTTCTGTTTCAGGGTACTTCCTGCTCCTTTTACAGCTTTTAACGCCACGAATACCGCAACAAACCAGATTGCAGCGCATGGTCTTTCT
>CAIKNA010000103.1 GCA_903828645.1 uncultured Bacteroidales bacterium | reverse complement strand
CGAAAGTCCGCAGGCCCCGTTAATTTGCGTGCATCCCGCTACAGTCAGGTCCTTGCCGGGGTTTATCGTCAGGTTGGCGCCATTTTGTATGATCAGCTTGGCTGCAGCCATTCCTGTACCGTCAATGACTGGATTGAAGGGAGTTCCGGATGGGATACTTGCACCTTTGGTGGCGGAAGGAATGCCATTTGACCAGTTGCTTCCAAGGTTCCAGTCATTTGTAGTTCCGTTCCAGACGCTGGTGGTATATGGATCGGTATCTGAATCAGTCGCGGAATTGTTAGCATTGTTCACGTCGAGGTCACAGGCTTTAGCTACTATGGCAGTGTTCGCCAGGCTTCCCGTGTATGTGCAGGGAACGGCCAGGTTTACCGTGTATGTGGCTGTTGTGCCACTCGGCAGGTTTATGGTCTGGCTGATATTCCCGGTACCACTTGCGGTTCCGGTCGCTCCGCTTGTAAATACCGCTGTCCACGAGGTGATTGTGGTTCCTGCTGGTGCATTGTCGGTGACAATCGCTCCTATGGAGTTGTCCGGGCCGGCATTACTTGCCACGATGGTGTATATGTTATTCGCTCCAGGGGTATAGGTTGATGCACCATCAGTTTTGGCGATCGAGAGATCAGCGGTTTTGTAGTTGATCACAACCTGCATGTTGTCGGTGGAGGTGCAGGTGCCATTGGCAATTTGCCACTGGAAACCATACGTGCCGTTGATAAGACCGGACAAACCTGAGTTGTATTGATTAGCATTTGCAATGGTTGCCGTATTCGGGCCGCTGGTTTGTGTCCATGTTCCGGTACCAACAGATGGAGCGTTGCCTGCCAGGGTCGCGGTTGTCGTATAACATGTTTTGGATTGATCCGGCCCGGCAAGCGCCATGGTTGGACTTGCCGTCACGGTAACCACTGCATCGGATGTTGAAGGGGTGCAGGTTCCGTTGGAGATGGTCCATCTGAAAGTGTACGATCCGGCTACCGCCCCCAATATCTGGGTAGTCGGGGATGTTGGGGCAACTATGATAACAGTCGATCCGGCAGTCTGGGTCCAGGTGCCTGTTCCTGTGCCTGGGGTATTTCCGGCCAGGTTGAGCGCGGAGAACAAACAGTTGCTCAGGGCAGACGCAGCCGCAGAAGTGCTGGGCGCCGCGTAATTGACGATGGTGACTTCATCGGATAAGGTACAGGTTCCCAGCGTCGAGGTCCATTGCAGCACATAGGTGCCCGGTACCATCCCGTTCAGGGAACTTGTGGGGCTGGTGGCATCCCCGAAGGAGCTGCCGGAGGGCCCGCTGATTTTTGACCATAACCCTGTTCCCGATGAAATGGAGTTTGCGGCAAGGGTGGTTGATGTTACATTACACAGGCTTTGATCGGCACCCGCATTGGCTGCGGTCGGGTTGGCAAAATCGGTGATGGAAACCTCGTCATAAATTGCTGAACAACTACCACTCGTAATGGTCCATCTGAATACGTAGGTACCGGGAATAAGTCCGGTTATCGTGGTGTTATAGGTGATGAGCGAGCTGATGGAAGCGGTATTCGGACCACTTATCTGTGTCCAGGTTCCAACTCCAAAACTTGAATTGGCAGGGGGTGTTGCCGCAAGAGTCGCCTCTGTTCCGCACACATGGGTTTGATCGGGACCTGCATTTGCCGAAGTGGCAATATCGGATATGTTTATGGTCACCTGGTCAGCGCTGATGCAATAGCCGTTTGTTATTTTCCATTCATAAACATACGACTGGGCCGTAGCACCCGTTACCGTTGCAGTGGGGGAGGTGGAAGGCGAGAATACAGGGGTGTTTGTTCCGGCAATTTGAGTCCAACTCCCTGTTCCTGTGCCGGGTGTGTTTGCAGCCGCAGTCCATCCTGTTGCATTGCATAGATTCTGGTCCGGCCCGGCTGCTGCGGTTGTGGGCAATCCGGAAATAGTAACGGTCATATTGTCGTTGGTTTCCGAACATCCTGCTGTTGCAGGAATGGTGTATTTGAATACATATACCCCGGGGATCATCCCGGTCACCTGGGCAACGCTTGACCCTGAAGCTGGTGAAATGGAAGGAGTATTGGGACCACTGACCCAACTCCATGTTCCACTTGTTGTTTCATTTCCTGTAAGGGTTGTGGCGGTGACATTGCAAAGTCCCTGGTCTGCTCCTGCATCTGCAGCAGGAACGACAATGATGTTTACATCATCGGTTGAAATCGGACAGAAAGGACCTCCGTAAATATTCCATCTGAACGTGTAGGTTCCTGTTGTCAATCCGGTGACGGTGGTAACCGGGGATGCAGGAGTTGTAATTGTCGGCGGAGTAGTTTGCCCCGGACCACTTATCATTGACCAATATCCGGTTCCATTGGTAACGGTATTCGCAGCCATGGTGGCAGTTGTTACACCGCATCTGGATTGGTCAGGACCGGCAGCCGCAGTCGTCGGAGGGGTGGAGGCGTTGATCTGCACATCATCCGCCGTACTGCTTGGGCAGGCGTGGTTTGAGATGGTCCACCGGAAGGTGTAAACACCATCCATCAACCCGGTAACGGTAGTGTTGTTCAACGTGGTATCGGTGATGGTGGCTCCGCCCGAACCTGAAACCTGTATCCAGTTGCCAATGCCGACAGCCGGATTGTTGCCGGCCAGGGTGACAGATGTTGCACAGACACTCTGGTCCGGACCTGCACTGGAAGCCGTGGCCGGGGCAGAAATGGTAACCATCATGGTGTCGCGCGACACCGCACAGGAACCAAAAGTAACGGTCCAGATAAACTTGTAGGTGCCATCAGCCATCCCGGTAACGGTGGAAGTTGGTGATGTTGGGCTGGTGATGGTGGCCGATCCTCCCGAATATTCTGTCCATAATCCGGAGCCACCTGATGGAGAGGGGGCATTCCCGGCCAGGGTGATGGAAGTTGTTCCTGAACTTTTACATTGGTCAGGACCTGCATTGGAAGCCACCGGGCCCTGCGCGGAGGTTGTAGAGATTGTGGCATGATCTGCCGAACTTCCGCAGGCGTTTGTGATCGTCCAGGTAAAGGTATAGCTGGTCGAAGCCACGAGCCCGTTTACCACTGCAGTGGGTGAATGAGCATTTGAAAAAGTAATACCGGAACTAGGTGTTACCGTCCAGGTACCGGTCTCGTTCAATACAGGAGTATTGCCCGCCAGGTAAATTGGAGTTCCGAAACACACGTTTGCCTGGTCAGGACCGGCATTGGCTGTTGTGGGCTGGGCATTTGCCACCCTGACAAGTACATCCGACTGTTGTGTTGAACAGGCAGGGCCGGCTGAAATTAACCAGCGGAAAGTATAAGCGCCACTGATAAGACCTGTGATCAGGGTGTTAAACAAGGCTGTATTGGCGAAAACTGCGGTGTTGGGACCGCTGACCTGTGTCCACTGCCCGGTACCAGTGGCAGGTATATTTCCAACAAGGTGGGTTTCCACCACATTGCAGGCTAAATTCTGAGATGAACCTGAATTTGATCCTGTGGCTGCTGCAGACACAATCATGGTAATATCCTGGAAAACGGCGGTGCATAATGACCCGGCACCTTCCTCTTTTCTGAATCGGATCACATAGGTTCCGGGAACGGTAAATCCCGGCAACACTGCCGGAGGACCGCCTGCACTTGCCCATGCGGTTGGAATTGAAGGATAAGTAGGGGTGACGGGCCCGCTCAGGATACTGAATTGTGGAGTTCCGGATCCTGTATGCGAATAATTGATGGAGGCCGTTGATACTCCGCAGGTAAGCATGTAGGGGCTTGCAGTAATAAGCGTGATGGAAGGGGCTGTTCCGTAAGAGATGGCGACATCCTTGGTGGTTAAGCATCCCGTTGATCCATTCACAATGGAATATCTGAAATTATATGGGCCGACTCCATCCAATCCGGTTATTTCAGTTGTCGGGCTGCCCGGGCTGACAATGGTTGCAGTTCTGGAGGTGGTTTGCGACCATGTGCCGGTTTCACCGGGTAACAAAGTAGAATTTCCGACTAAAACAAATGATGTTGTCCCATTGCACACAGGCATAGCAGGGGCTCCCTGTATGCTTGCGCTTGCAGTCGTTGGCGCTCCTACCGGTGATGGTACGGTGATACTTGTCGTGGCAAACCCTGTGGCACAGGGCCCTGACATGGTCCATTTAAAGGTGTAGG
>CAIKNA010000102.1 GCA_903828645.1 uncultured Bacteroidales bacterium | reverse complement strand
CCCTGCTTCCGTGTCGGTGGGAACCACAATGACTTTGCGGGCGCCTGCTTCGGAAGGGGTTGTATTGAGTGTCAATTCAACCTGGATATCTGCTTTGTTGACCATCGCCTCGCTGATGTCATTCATTTCTTTCGTTGATTTCCCGTTGACTGCAATGATAAAATCACCCTCTTTTGCATCCACACCAACTTCAGTAAGGGGCGAGCGCGCCTCCTGTCTCCAGTTCTCTCCTTTTAAAATCTTCACAATTTTGTAATAACCTGATTCATCCCTTACGATTTTTGCCCCAAGCAACCCCATTTTTATGCGCACAGGAGCCGGTTTGTCTCCCCCTCCAACGTATGAGTGACCGATGCTGATCTCACCGATCATTTCGCCGATGATGTAGTTCAGGTCGTTCCGGTTATTAACATAAGGGAGCAGTGGTTCGTATTTTTTTTGAATGTTTTCCCAGTTTACCCCTTGCATATTCGGGGCATACAGAAAATATTTCATCTGGCGCCATGATTCGTGATATATCTGCGCCCACTCAGCCTTAAGGTCGACCATTACTTTCATGTTTGAAAGATCAATCCAGTCTTTCACCTCAATTTTCCCAACCCGGGGAAGGTCGATCACAGCATACTTATTTTGTTCCCCGACCAGCATCCTGCTGTTGTCGGCAGAAATTTCGAAAATACCGTATTCACCCAGGTTCGATTCCTTGCGATCTTTCAGGTTGAAAGTCATCAACCCGGCCGGCCGGCCTGGCCGGCCGCCTTTGATGTAGTAAACATTGTCACCGATGCAGTTGACATTGAAATAGCTGCCAGCTTCAATCGGGAGTGCCAGGATCCGGTCGATAATTCCATCGCGATCCACTGTGACGACAACATTTTTATTGGAGGCACTGTCGCTTTTGGCCCCTTCATCTTTCCTGTCGTTTTTCTTTCCCTGATGATTGGCTGTATTGCCTGATTTGCCTGCGGTTTCGGAAAGGTCATTCCCCGTTTTTACACCAACTTCATCATCCACAGGCGCAAACGGGTTTGGTGTAGCCTTTGCCAGTGCAATCATATACACTTTCGTCATGTCGGTGTACGAATGATTCCATTCTGTCCAGCTGTATGTTGGATTGAAATCACGGTTTGAGGTGAAAACGATATATTTGCCATCACTGCTGAAATTTGCTCCATCGGCATCGTACCAGGTATCAGTGGCGGCAGTTTTGGTTTTGGAGGCAAGCTCGTAAAGGAATATCCGCGAAGTTTCACGACGGCTGGGAAAGGTATAAACGATCCATTTGCTGTCGGGAGACCAGCTGTAATCGTGGAATTCAGAACTTGTTGCCTTGTCTACCAGGCTGACAGCCCTGGAATCGACATCAACATACTGCAACCTGAGCATTTTGTCGGCCCAGAGTATTTTTTTGCTGTCGGGAGACCATGCAACGGAATATTTATAGGTGTCGGCATTTTTTGTGATCTGCAAGGGTTCTGATGATCCATCCTGCTTCTGGATATAAATCTCGTCTTCGCCGGTACGATCGGAGATGAAAGAGATGAACAGCCCATCCGGGGACCATGCCACATCGCGGTCGTGAACGCCCGGGGAGTTTGTCAGGTTCCTGGTGATGCCGGTTTTGGCCGGAACGGTCCAGACGTCACCGCGTGCTCCTACGGCAATTCGTTTTCCATCGGGTGAAAGGGATAATGTGTTGATGAATTTGCTGGCATCCTTTATCTGGCTGCGGCCTGTGTTGAAGTCGCTGGCTATGCGAATGGTAATCTTTTCGGCGGCCTGGGTGGTAAAATTATAAGTATAGATGTATCCGCCATTTTCAAACACGATGGCATTGTCGCCAAGAGAGGGGAATTTGATGTCGAACTCTTTGAAATCGGTAAGCTTTTTAGTCTCCTTAGTTTTAAGGTCATAAGAGTATAGGTTAGTGGGGCGTTCTCTTTCCGAGAGGAAATAAATTTTGTCCCCATGCCACATGGGGAACATATCCTGGAAAATATTGCTGGTGATCTGTTCTGTCTGCCTGGTTTTGAAATCATATATCCAGATGTCGTCGGCCATGCCTCCCTTGTAGTATTTCCAGGTGCGGAATTCGCGGAAAACCCTGTTGTATGCCAGTTTTGAGTTGTCGGGTGCATATGAACAAAATCCGCCGCAGGGAAGCGGCAATTCTTCGGCCATTCCACCGTGGATGCTGGTTAGAAAAAGCTGGCCTTTGAAATCGTTAAAGGTTTGTTTTCGTGAGCGGAAAACAATATTTTCATTGTCACGCCAGGTCATCACGATGTTGTTGGGGCCCATGCGGTCAGAAATGTCGTCGCGGCCCAGTGTTGCCGTGTAGGTGAGCCGCTTTGGGACGCCGCCTTCAGCCGGGATGACGTAAACTTCTGTATTCCCGTCGTACTGGCCTGTAAAGGCAATATTTTTCCCGTCCGGAGAAAAGCGGGCAAACATTTCATACCCGTTTTCATCACTTGTGAGTTTTCTGGCCAGTCCGCCTGCTTTATCAACGGTGTAAAGATCACCGGAATAGGTAAATACAACCTGGTTCCCATGAATTGCCGGAAACCGGAAAAGCCTTGATTCATCCTGGGCCATCAATAACCCAAGCAGGAGCAATAATGCCAAAGTCAATGTGATTTTTTTCATCTTAATGTTAAGTTTTGGATGACACATATGGAAAAACAAAAATATAGAGAAAATCATCAACTTCTCCAATAATTCGGTGATTCCGGATAAATACTTGATGAGGGCCGTGCAGGCCCCTTTCAAAATTTGTTTGTATTTTTACCGATCATATTAACATATTCGCAATGACGATGCTTAAGAAAGCCCTTTCATTTATTATTCTCGGAGGAATAGCGATATCATTATTCCTGTCATGTTCAAAAAAAAGTGATACTCCAGCCGGGACCAGTGTCTCAGTCCCTGTGTTGAGCACAGATGTCGTAACTGCTATCCTTACCAACTCCGCAAAATCTGGAGGTACGGTCACATCCGACGGAGGTGCACCCGTCACCCAGCGTGGGGTTTGCTGGAGCAGGACACCCTCTCCATTAGTCAGCGGAATGCATACGGTTGACGGAAGCGGAACAGGGTCCTATACAAGCACGATGACAGGCCTTGACACCAATTCCCTTTATTATGTGAGAGCATATGCAACCAATAGCCAGGGCACTGCCTATGGCAATACCCTGTCATTTATAACCTTAAAATTAGTCGTATATGGCTTCGCGACCGATGTTGATGGCAATAAATACCCGGTTGTAAAGATCGGTCAACAATATTGGCTGCAGAAAAACCTGAGGGTTGACCATTACCGCAACGGCGATGCAATCCCAAGGGTTACAGGCGATGATCCGTGGAAAGTACTGGCCACCGGCGCTTACTGTGATTATGATAACCAGTCAGCCAATGATACAACTTATGGGAATCTTTACAACTGGCATGCCCTTGGAGACAGCCGAGGATTGTGTCCTTCAGGCTGGCATGTCCCTGCCGGTTCGGAATGGAAGATTCTTGCTGATTTCCTCGGAGGGAACACATTGGCCGGAGGGGCTCTTAAATCAACAGGAACCATTGAGCAAAGTTCGGGTTTGTGGTATGTTCCAAACACAGGTGCAACCAACTCCAGCGGGTTCACCGCACTTCCCGGTGGCTACCGTATCAATTACGGCACCTTTTATTCCCTCGGAAATGTGGCATATTTCTGGTCCGCCTCCGACACCGCCACTGTCAATGCCTGGAACTATATTCTGGATGCCAACAACGGGGAACTGAGCCGGATTTTCAGTTTGAAGACCAACGGGTTCTCCATCAGGTGCTGCAGGGATTAAAGGATAACTTGAAAATCCGGAAAAGGAGCAGGAAAACCTGGATCATCCAGGTTTATGAGTATTGCATTTATATAGTACCTTTGTACCATAAAATATTCAGCCATGCCAATTGATATCAGTTTTGAGGGGAATAAAAAAGTGAATGCGGTGATCGACGGTTTTACGATCAAAACCGATCAGACCGTTCAATCGGGGGGTGACAATTCCGCCCCAACGCCTTTCAGTTTGTTTCTGGCCTCCCTGGGTACATGTGCAGGCATCTATGTCAAGGGTTTCTGCGATCAGCGGGGAATCAACACCACTGGTATGCGGATTGAGATGGATCATCTGTATGACCATACTCAGAAGATGATCAGAAAGTTTATCATGAATATCCACGTCCCATCTGATTTCCCGGAACAGTACGAGGCCGCCGTGATAAAAACGGCCTCCCTGTGTGCTGTGAAAAGGCACCTGAACCCCTCCATCGAAAATGAAATCAATATCATCAGGTCCTGATTCTCTGAACAACCTGATATGCTTAACGAAAAGCATAGCATCCCTGCCATAAACCCGTATTGCGTCTCAGCAAAATACATCGTGCAATAATCAACAAACCTAAATATACTATGAAACACAAACCATCCGGATTCAACTCCACGCTCGTTCATGGAACCGGCCAGAAAGACCCATTGGGCAGTGTGATCACACCGATCTACCAGACTTCCACCTTTGCTTTTCAGAGCGCTGACCACGGTGCGGCCTGTTTTGCCGGCGAAAGTGACGGCTACATCTATACCCGCATTGCAAATCCAACCGTGCGTGACCTGGAAAAAACCATCGCCGCACTGGAACATGGTTTCGACGGCATCGGCTGCTCGTCGGGAATGGGTGCTGTCAGTACCGTTTACATGGCATACCTTGGCGCCGGAAAGCATATCCTGAGTCATAATGCCGTTTATGGGCCGGCCCGTGGAATCATTGAAGGTATATTCGCCAAGTTTGGCGTTGAGTCGACTTATGTCGACACAACCGACCTGGAACAGGTGAAAGCTGCCATCAGGCCGAATACGGCATTGATTTATCTTGAAACACCTGCCAATCCTACGATTGGAATATCTGATATTCCTGCCATTTGCGAGATTGCCCATGCAAGGAATATCCCGGTTTGTGTAGACAACACATTTTGCAGCCCCTATCTGCAAAATCCCCTCGATATGGGCGCCGACATTGTATTGCATTCCCTGACCAAATTTCTCAATGGGCACGCCGATATCGTTGGAGGCGTGATTGTTACAAAAACTGAAGCCGAGTATAAGAAAGTTCGTCCGGTCATGGTCACCATGGGATGCAACATGGATCCCCACCAGGCCTTCCTGACCCGTCGCGGGTTGAAAACCATGGGTATCAGGATCGACCGGGCACAGGAGAATTCTATGAAAGTGGCTCAATATCTCGAATCGCACCCGAAAATTGATTGGATCGTATATCCCGGACTGAAATCTCATCCGCAATATGAACTTGGCAGGCGTCTCATGCGTGGCCCCGGTGCCATGATGAGTTTCGGCCTGAAAGGCGGATTGGATGCCGGGAAGAAACTCATGGACAGCGTTCAGCTTTGTGTTCTAGCAGTTTCTCTCGGGGGCATTGAAACACTGATTCAACACCCGGCCTCAATGACCCACAGCAAACTGTCTGCTGCGGCCAAGAAAGAAGGAGGCATAACGGATGAACTGGTGCGTCTTTCAATCGGGATTGAGGAAGTAGAAGACATCATCGCCGACCTGGAACAGGCCCTTGAACAAATTAAAATGTGAATCTACGGTTGAGACTTGTTTAATTAAAACACCAAGGCATGATATGTTTGTGGCAAATTAATGACAATTATAATCCTGAATGCCGAAGGTATGATATAATATTGAAACCACTTCACGGATAACGTTGCTTCACATTTTCTAAATCAATAAAAATTTCAACCCTTCAGGTTTAATAATCTTAACCCTTGATTGACATTATTAAGTAGCAATCAAAAAAACAGGAAAAAAATGAAGTGCGGAAAATAAAATCGATGAAGAAATTTTGTTAAGTGATCAGAAATCAATGATACTTTCAGGCAGTAAACGGTATTTTTCATTTTTTCTCATTTTTGGATTTTCATTTTTGTTTTTCTATTCTTCACCTGCACAGAGGGTCGCTGTGGTCCTCAGCGGCGGTGCGGCAAAGGGCGGTGCTCATATCGGTGTGCTCCGCGCCCTCGAAGAACACCAGGTGCCAATCAATTACATTATCGGAACATCGATCGGTGCTGTGGTTGGGGGCATGTATGCTGCAGGTTACTCACCCGATGAGATTGAAAACCTGATGAATTCCTGGGAGTTTCAACAGTGGGCATCAGGCGTAATGGATGACAAATACATTTACTATTTTCAGAAGGAGGATCCCAATGCCTCCTGGATCACCACCAGTTTTGATTTTACAAAAAAGATAACCTCCATCCTGCCTGCCCAGTTGATAAAGACTTATGATATTGATTTTCAAATCATGAAGTTGATGTCGCAGGCCAATGCAGTTGCAGGGAGCGATTTTAACCGACTGATGGTTCCTTTCCGTTGTGTCGTTGCCGATATTGACACATCTGCGCAGATGGTGCTTCGGAACGGGGACCTGAGTACAGCCGTGCGAGGATCGATGAGCCTGCCACTGGTTTTCTCACCTGTGGTTATCAATAGCAAACTGGTTTACGATGGCGGGATGTATAACAACTTTCCCTGCGATGTGGCAATGCGCGATTTTCAACCTGATGTGATCATCGGGAGCCGTGTTGCACGCCGGTATGAAAAACCCGACCGGGATGACCTTGTTTCACAGTTGCTGACAATGTTGATGGAACGGCAGAGCGACACCATTTTTTACCCGCATTCGGTGATGATCGTTCCGAATGTTCCCTCCATCAACCTGCTTGATTTTTCTAAAACCGCAGCACTTGCCGATAGTGGTTATGCAGCTACCATCCGGAAAATACCAAACATCAGGAAACTGGTAAAAGACAGTGTGAGTGTAGAACTGATCCGGCAGCGCCGCCTTGACTTCAACAACCGCAAGCCCAAACTGATGTTTGACTCCATCCACATCAATGGCCTTAACAAAGCGCAGACAGGCTATGTGAACCAGATGTTCAAACATGGAAAAAAATCAATCAGCCTTGATGAACTTCGCCAGGAGTACTTCAGGTTGATCGACGGAGGATTTGTGAAAACTGTTTTCCCGGTTGCCAGGTACAATCAAAAGAGCGGTTTTTTCGACCTTTATCTTGATGTCAAGAAGTCTAATAAATTCGGTGCCCAGTTTGGAGGCAATTTTTCATTGGGAAACAACAGTGAGGCTTTTCTTGAACTTCAATACAAATATTTGTGGACCAAAGCGCTTCGGTTTTTCAGCAACGGTTATTTTGGCAAGGTATACAGCTCAGCCAAATTGGGCGGACGGATCGATTTTAATTCTAAAATGCCATGGTACCTCGAAGCAAATTATACCTTCAACCACTTTGACTATTTCAAGAATGCCAGTTTTTTCTTCGATGATAAAACACCGAATTATATTATTGAAAGCGAATATTTCGGAGATATTGAAGGCGGGATTCCAATTACAAGCAAAGGTAAACTTTCACTGGGGATGGCGTACGCTTTCACCAATGACAAATATTACCAGAACAATACTTTTTCCCGTTCAGATACAGCCGACCAGACCTCTTTTAATTTCTTTGCTCCTACGTTGGGATTTGATCTTAATAGCCTGAACAGGAAGCAGTTTGCAAATGCAGGAGTAAGGCTGACCCTGACGCTATCCTATATTAGCGGACTTGAGGAAATGGAACCGGGTTCAATAGCCATTGACAAAACACTTGTGCTCAAATATCATGACTGGTTCAAGATTCACCTGGTGTACGACAATTATTTTCAATCGCTGGGACCTTTTAAATTTGGATTATACCTGGAGGGAGTTGCGTCCAATCAGCCCATGTTTTCCAATTACACCTCTACTTTGCTTTATTCATCGGCGTTTCAACCTGTTCCTGAATCCCAGGCTTATTTTATGCCGCCATTCAGGGCGACCACTTATGCGGCTGGCGGGTTGAAAATGGTGGTCAGGGTTTATAAAAGGGTCGAATACCGGCTGGAAGGTTATATCTTTCAGCCATATCGCAAAATCCTTGAGAACCCGGTTGATCTGACTGCCTATTACGGACCGAAATTCGGGGATCGTTCGTATATGGCATCAACGGCGATTGTTTACACTAGCCCGCTTGGGCCCATTGGCATCAGCGTGAATTATTATGACAAGATGCCCGATCTGTTCACGATCAATTTTAATTTCGGTTTTATCATCTTCAACAAAAGGGCGATGCCTTAATTTCGTGCTAAATAGGAAATAATTTGTATTTTTGCTGTCTTAACGATTCAATTCACCGGCAGTAGTCGGATACTATAATTTAAATATTAATCGGATATTAACCACGAATGGAAAATTCTAACAACACCCCCCAGAATCCTGAACCGGAAATAACAGCGGTACAGGAGGAGATTGCTGCCAATGTAACCATTACAGAGGATAACATCGAAGTCGCGCTCCCCACTGATTCAGATCAGACCGAAGAAACCTGCCAGGCCGAGGAAGTCACACTGATTCCGGCCGAACCTGTTGTGGAGGACCTGGCTGAAACTGTTGAAGACAGCACGGTAACCCCCGCAGAGGACAAGTCTGCAGAGCCAATGCCGGTGGAACCATCCGCTGAGGTTGCTGGGATCATTGAACAACCTGCTGCTGAAATGGCCAAACCAGCCATTATTGAAGAGGTTCCCTCCCTGCTTCAGGAAGAACATTCAGAGATTTTAATGGAAGTTCTTCCCGAGGATCATCTTGAAGAGCATCTCGATGAAGTGACCGAAGCAAACATTGAACATGTAATCATGGAGGCCGATGCCAACTACGATGGCCTCTCAAGGATTGAGTTGGTTGAAATGCTTGAAAAAGCGGTTGCTGAACCCGACTTCAACGCGGTTAAAAGCCGCATTGCCCTCATCAAGTTTGCCTATCTGAAAAAGAAAAAAGAGGAGAACCTGCTCAAATACGAGGAGGTGAGTGAGGAGGGGGTTGTCAAAGAGGAACTTGCCCCGGAACAGGATGAACTGGATCTGAAATTCAATGAATTATTTGCTATCTACCGGACCAGCAAAATTCGCTATTCTGAAGAACAGGAAAAGATTAAGCAGGACAACCTGAAGAAAAAGTTTCAGATCCTTGATGGCTTAAGGGTGCTTATCAGCTCTGAAGAGACGCTGAAAAAAACATATGATGAATTTAAGGTACTCCAGGAACGCTGGAAAGAGATAGGAATGGTGCCGCGCACCGAAATCAACAATTTGTGGCAGAATTACCATTTCCTTGTCGAGAAATTTTTTGAAAAGGTCAAATTGAACAAGGAGTTGAAAGATCTTGACCTCAGGAAAAATATGGAAGCCAAGATCGCTTTGTGTGAAAAGACAGAAGAGTTGCTTCTCGAAACTTCTGTTATAAAATCGTTCAAGAAACTTCAGAAATATCATGAAGAGTGGAAAGACCTCGGGCCTGTTCCATCCGATAAAAAAGAGGAAATATGGGAACGGTTTAAAAATGCCACCGATAAAATCAATGACCGCCGCCGCGAACATTATTCGCTGATTGAGGAAGATCAGCTGAAAAACCAGGAGACGAAAAATGCACTGTGCGAACAGTGCGAGATAGTAGCCGGGTTACCAAATGAATCGATCAAAGACTGGCAGGAAAATACCAATAAGATCAACGATCTGCTCAAAATATGGAAGAATATCGGGCCGGTTCCGCAGAAAGTCAATGTTGAGATTTGGACCCGTTTCAAAACGAGCCTCGATGCATTCTTCGCCATTAAAAAGGAGTACTTCGACAAACTGAAAGAACAGCAGATGCACAATTACAACCTGAAAGTTGAATTGTGCATGCAGGCGGAGGCATTGAATACCAGCACCGACTGGAAAACGACAACCAATGAACTTATCCGGCTGCAGGGGGAATGGAAAAAGATCGGCCCGGTACCCAAAAAACATTCCGACAAGATTTGGAAGCGTTTTCGTACTGCTTGCGATGAGTTTTTTAATGCAAAACAAGCCTTTTTCTCAAATGTCCAGGCCAGCGAAGGTGAGAATCTGAATAAAAAACTGAACCTGATGACCCGCCTGAAAGAGCATCAGTTTGGCGAGGACAAGAGTGCCAATCTTGAAGTGCTGAAAAACTTCCAGCGGGAATGGACCGAGATTGGTCATGTTCCCATGAAAGAGAAGGATAAACTTCATAACGAATTCCGCGCGCTGGTCAATGAACATCTTGACAAGTTGAAAATCAGTGAGGTGGAGATGAGCGCAGTGAGTTACCAGGCGAAGTTCGACCACCTCAAAAACGATCCCAATGCCCGCAGGGTCATTGGAAAAGAACGTGAGTTCCTCGCCATTAAAATCACCAAGATGAAAGAGGAGATCACACTGTGGGAAAATAACATTGGTTTCTTTGCCAAGTCAAAAAGTGCTTTGATCGTAAAAGAGGAGTTTGAAAGTAAAATCAACAAAGCCAAGAGTGAACTTACGGTACTCGAGGCCAAGATGAAAATATTGAAACAACAGGGAGCCTAAATACATGGTCCATGGCTCGTAACGTGTCACCAGTCACGTGTCACGATTTTAATTTATAGCCCATGCCGGGAAACTCCTTTGGTAAAGCGCTTGTTCTTACCACTTTCGGTGAGTCGCATGGAACTGCTGTTGGCGGGATTATCGATGGATTGCCTTCATGCCTTGAAATTGATGTTCCATTTATCCAGGCAGAACTAAACCGACGCAAACCAGGCCTCGATTTTTTCTCATCTCCTCGGGTGGAAGAGGACAAAGTTGAAATTCTATCAGGTTTATTTGAAGGAAACTCAACAGGTGCACCAATTGCTTTCATCGTTTACAACCAGGATCAGAAATCAACTGATTACGACCATCTGATAGATGCGTTCCGCCCTTCACATGCTGATTTTACATGGGAGAAGAAATTCAAAATCCGTGATCCGCGCGGTGGAGGACGGACCTCTGCGCGTGAAACGCTTGCCCGCGTGGCAGGAGGAGCACTGGCAAAATTGTTTCTTCAGACAAAAAACATCCTGATCAATGCCACTATTTGCCAGATAGGCGAATTTTCCATCCGGGATTCCTCGGCCCACCTCCTGCCAAAGGAAATCCTCGTTTTCCTGGAACAACTCAAGACAGAGGGTGATACAACCGGCGGGGTGATTTCCTGTACCATAAGCGGAGTTCCTGCCGGGTTGGGCGAGCCGGTTTTTGACAAACTGCATGCTGACCTTGGCAAGGCAATGCTTGGTATTAACTCAGTTAAAGGATTTGAAATTGGTTCAGGGTTCAGGGGGGCATCCATGAAGGGCTCAGAACACAACGACCTTTTTGTGAATGACAATGGTATCATCAAAACACTTACCAACCATTCAGGAGGTATCCAGGGAGGTATTTCAAATGGGGAGGAAATCTGTTTCCGTGTAGCGTTTAAGCCGGTTTCAACCTTGATGAAAGCACAGCAGACTGTAAATGCATCAGGCGAACCGGTTATAATCCCGGGAAAAGGAAGGCACGATGTGTGCGTCGTTCCCCGAGCCCTGCCGATCGTTGAAGCCATGGCCGCCCTGGTAATCGCTGATCACCTGCTAAGAAGCACTTAAAGCTTAACACTTAATACTTTTTCATCCCTTCGGCTCCTGCTGTGAGAGGCAGTGAAATGAACCAAGTCCCCATATGATATCAACGGAGTCGATCCCGATAATGCTGCGGTCGGGAAAGCACTCCTCCAGGACACGCATGGCCTGGTCGTCCTGCTTGCACTGGAAATTAGGAACTATCACGGATTTATTGGCTATGTAAAAATTTGCATAGGATGCCGGCAAACGCTGGCCATCATAGATCACAGGACTGGGCATGCAAATTTCAGCGATGTCGGGCTGCTTTCCATTTGAAAGCCGGAATGTTTTGAGACGTCTGAGGTTGTTTTGCAGGATTTTATGATTCGAATCCGACTGGTGCGGTTCGACCATTGTTACCAGGGCATCCTCTCTGAAAAATCGGGTGATGTCATCAATATGTCCGTTCGTATCATCGCCGTCAATACCTTCATCAAGCCATAACACCTGTTCCACTCCGTAAAAGTTTTGAAGGTACTCTTCAATTTCATGCTGAAAGAGGCCTGGGTTGCGGTTTTCATGAAGGAGGCATTGATTTGTTGTAAGCAGGGTTCCGTTCCCGTTGAAATCTACAGCTCCACCTTCCATCACAATCCCCGGATAATAGACAGGGACACCCAGAAATTTACCCACCAGTTCGGGAATTTTTTCGTCAAGGTCATGATCATATTTATTTCCCCAGGCATTGTATTTCCAGCTCACGATGACTTTGGGTTCTTTTGCTGAAGGATTGAGCAGGAATGCCGGACCGTGGTCGCGGCACCAGGCATCATTGGTAGGATGCAGCAGCAGGGTGATTTTCGAGAGATCAACATCCAGCAAGGTCAGATCGTGTATCACCCGGTTCCGAAGTTCTTCATCGCGGACGTTGATGCATACCTGCTCACCTTTGGAAAGTTCTTTGATGAAGAGATTGTAGAAAGGGAATATCCGGTCGAGGGTTCCCGGCCATGAGTAGGAGTCGGCGTGCGGGTAACTTAGCCAGGTGGCGCGGTGTTCGGCCCATTCAGCAGGAAACCGGTAGCCCAATTCTCTTGGGGTCGGGATAGATTCGTCAATCATTGTTTTCTTCATCAAGGTACCTGTTAATGACCGGCATGTAGCTGTCGATTCTCCGGTCGCGCAGAAATGGCCAATGTATGCGGACTTCTTCTATTTTACCCAGGTCGAGTTCGTGTATATGAATCTCCTCCTTTTCATGTGATGCCTGGTAAAGCAGGTTGCCGAAGGGGTCGGAGATGAAAGACCCTCCCCAGAATTTCATGCTGCCTTCAATCCCTGTGCGGTTAACTGACACGACATAAACGCCGTTGGCAATAGCATGGCTTCGCTGAATGGTTTGCCATGCCTGGTATTGCTGCCGGTTAAGGTTTTCGTCCTGTGCTAATGCCCATCCGATGGCTGTAGGATAAAAAATAACCTGGGCGCCCATCAAGCTTGTGATGCGCGCTGCCTCCGGGTACCACTGGTCCCAGCAGATCAGCGTGCCGATCCTGGCATATTTGGTGTTAAAGACTTTATATCCCGAATCCCCGGGTGTAAAATAGAATTTCTCATAATACCCCGGATCATCAGGAATGTGGTGCTTCCTGTATTTACCAAGATACTGTCCATCTGCATCGATCACCGCAACTGTGTTGTGATAGATCCCCTCGGTACGTTTTTCAAACAGTGATGCGACCAGGACAACATTCAGTTCGCGTGCGAGGTCTGAGAACACCATGGTAGTGGGTCCCGGGATGGCCTCTGCCAGGCTGAAATAGTCGTGGTTCTCTTCCCAACAGAAATATTCGGAGGCAAACAACTCCTGGAGGCAGATGATTTGCGCACCCATTTTTGCGGCTTCCCTGATTTTTAAGGTTGATTTTTCAAGGTTGCCCTGTTTGCCTGCACTAGAGGCCATTTGGATGATGCCCGTTTTGACAGAATTTGAACCCATCATGAAATAGATTTGTACAGGAAAAATTATTGATTCAGGAAAAACTTCTTTGAAAACATCTTGTTGCCATGCAGAATTTCCAGGATATAAACTCCCTTGTTCATTTCGCCATACAGGATCGTCTTCCTCTCTTTTTTCACAAGTCCGCAGTCCACTGCTGCAACTTCCTGTCCCGTCATGTTATAGAGCCTGATGCTCGTGGTTTCCGGTTGCTCAAAGTCAAGGAAGACCATCAACCGCGAGGTTTCATGGTCATTGTAAACACTGATGCCTGCAGAGGGGTCTTTTTTATCAAAGCCAACCGTGTAATCGAGGTAGAGATCATCAACGTATAGGATGGTCCCTGGAGTCATAACCTCCTGAGCGGTCGACAAGGCAATGATGTTCATCGAGTCTGGTGCAGTGGTGCTTATATAGTCGATCCAGGCGGAAAAAGGTGTCCAGTCGGTAATGGTATCCTTGGTCGAAAAAGCACCGAACCCGATGGTGTCTTTCACAGCACCCGTGGTCTTGGTCAGTCCGATGCCGATTGCGCAACTATCTCCCCCTTTGGGAGAATATTTGAAGAAACCTTTTAAATGAGTAGGAATATCCACAACAGGCACTCCCCCTGACAAAATAAAGGTTCCGGAATTGATGTTGATGGTGAGTGTACCACACGTAATGAAACCCGGAACATCCATTGCAGGAAATGTAAGGTGTTTTGTCTCAAGTTTTGCCGAATAACTGCCGGTGCCATGATGATCGGTACTTTTTGATACTACAGTAGTACCAAAAATCGGGATGGACATCAGTTCCTGGTTCGGCGTATCCCAGCCGGTAGGGTCAGAATAATTGCCGAAATTCGTCCAGTTTTCAAAACTGGCATTGGGGATAACCGTTTGCCCAAATGCGATAGTTCCCGCCAATAAAATGCAGGAGAATACCAATGATGTAAATTTGATCATAATGATGTCATTAAAATTCAACAAACTCCTTCTTTTTATCTGTCACGCATCACCTGTCACGCGTCACCCGTTACCCGTCACCCGTCACCCGTCACGCTTCTCACAAAGAATTGTAAAATTATGACTTTTCATTATACCTTTGACAAAAATATCCACATGAGATGCTTCCGGCATAGCCTGAACAAACTGCCATTTTTAATATTTCTTCTCATTTATCCGGTTTTGGCCTTTTCATTAAAAGTTAACGACACGACCCCAGCTGAAATTAACGGAATTCTTACGATTGAAACAGATTCCTGCAAAATAAAACTTGACAGGAAAACAGAAAAATTCTATGAGGAAGGAATAGATTACCTGAAAAAGGGCAGTTACAGCCTGGCGGGTCAGCAAATGAGAAATGTGATTAAAAGCGAACCTGGTTGCGTTGATGCCTATTTTGTAATGGGGCTGATCGACTTTAAAAAACCCGACAACAATTTCAAGGAGGCTGCAAAAAACTTTCAAAAGGTTGTTGAATTGTGTCCCGGATATGATGTATATGCTTACTACTACCTCGGTGAGATCTTTTATGGACAGGAAAAATTTGAACTTGCTGCCCAAAACCTGACGGAATTTCTAAAGGATGTTGGAAAGATCAAAAAGGATGAAGATTACAACCGGGCGGAAGAACTTCTGAAATATTCAAAATTTTATTTGGAGATGATCAAATCGCCGGTACCTTTTGAACCGAAAGTCGTGGAGGGCATCTCGACCCCGGGGAATGAATACCTGCCAATTCTTTCGCCCGACAACCAAATGGCATTGTTTACCAGGGAAATAAAAATTGACCCCGACAAAAACAGCCTGGTGCAGGAAGTGAAGATGAAGGAAAAATTCATTTTCAGCATGCGGAAGGAGAATGGCCAGTTTGACGAGGGGCAGGAGATGCCGGAACCCTTCAACATCAACGACAATGAAGGAGGTGCCACCTTAACCGCAGATAACAACACCCTGTGTTACACGGTATGCAAGTACGACCAGGTGAAAAAATACCTCAACTGTGACATCTTTGTGTCAGAAAACGTGGGAGGAGAGTGGAGTCCGATACGGAGCATCAGTGATAAAATTAACCTGCCCGGTTCATGGGAGTCACAGCCATCAATCTCTGCTGATGGACGCACACTCTATTTCGTCAGCGACCGAACCGGGGGATTTGGCGGATATGACATTTACCGGTCTATTAAGAATGATGCAGGTGTATGGGGAACTCCAATTAACCTTGGCCCGATGATAAATTCAAAGGGGAACGAAAAGTCCCCGTTCATCCACCCCGATGGAAAAACACTCTATTTCTCATCGGATGGCTTAATGGGAATGGGTGGGTATGATATATTTTATGCCAAACTTGAAGACAACGGAGCTTGGTCAAAACCCAAAAATATCGGTTACCCGATAAATTCGCCTGAAGATGAAGTAGGCTTGTTTGTGAGTACCGATGGCAAACAAGGATTTTTTGCCTCCAATAAATTAAAAGGGAAAGGAGGATGGGACCTCTATTCATTTGATCTCTATAATGCTGCCCGACCGGAGCGTGTGCTCTTTATCAAGGGAAACGTGAAATCGGAATCCTCTGAAGAACCCCTCAAGGCACGCATCGAATTGAAGAATGTTGAAACAAAACTGATTTCCTCGATTCCAATGGACACATTAACGGGTAATTATGTAGCGGTTGCCCCGTTTAACAGCGATTATATCATGACCGTAAAGCAGGCAGACCATGTATATGAATCAAAGTACATTTCCAAAGTGGACAGTGTGTTTAAAATACCGGCCAAGGTTGATATGGACCTGAAGCCTATAGAACTTAATAAATCTTACAGGATCAATGACATATACTTTCCGTTTAACTCTTTTGACCTAACCCGCGAATCAAAAGTTGTAATCGATCAGCTGATTGATTTCCTGAACGAAAACAATACCATCAGTATCCAGGTACAGGGGTATACCGACAATATCGGGACTGATGCCAGCAACCTTAAATTATCTGAAAGTCGTGCCCAATCTGTGTATAACTATTTGATCGAACAGGGAATTGTTGAAGCCCGGCTGACTTACAAGGGTTTCGGTAAGTCGATGCCGGTGGCTGTCAACGACACCGAAGAAGGGAGGGCAAAGAACCGGAGAACCGTCTTTGTGATCACCAGGAAGTAATGTCACCACACATCACGTGTCACCTGTCACGTGTCACGTGTCACGTGTCACGGATCACTTTTACATTTCCTTCATCAGGTTTGCCATCTCAATGGCCGCAAGTGCAGCATCAAATCCCTTGTTCCCGCTTTTGGTTCCGGCTCGTTCAATAGCCTGTTCGATATTGTCGGTGGTGAGGACGCCGAAAATCACCGGGACCCCGGTTTCCAGACCTACATGGGCAACCCCTTTCGAAACCTCCGCGGCAACATAATCGAAATGAGGGGTCGATCCACGGATGACAGCGCCAAGGCAGATCACCGCATCATATTTTTTACTTGCGGCCATTTTTCTAGCCAGGAGTGGTATTTCAAACGCTCCGGGCGACCAAACTACTTCAAGATTATCATCATCGGCACCATGGCGCCTGAGTCCATCGATGCAGCCGGTCAACAGTTTACCGCTGATGAATTCATTAAACCGGGCAATCACAATCCCGAATTTCAGTCCTTTGGCATCAAGTTTACCTTCAATTGTTTTCATAGATATCATTTATAGATTAAAGCTACACAATGCTTCAGCGTAATTCTTAATTTTTAATTTTTAATTCATTTGCTTCATCTGCTTCTCCGAAGTTCAGGATGTGCCCCATTTTTTCTTTTTTGGTTTTCATGTACCGGATATTTTTCGAATTGCAGACCGTCTCTATGGGAATGCGTTCAATGAGTTCCAGTCCGAACCCTTCGATCCCGGAAATTTTCTGCGGATTATTGGTCAGCAACCTTAATTTTTTAATTCCAAGGTCTACCAGGATTTCAGCGCCGGTACCATAATCTCTTAAATCAGCATCGAACCCGAGCGCAGTGTTGGCTTCCACGGTGTCCATGCCCTGGTCCTGCAGGGAGTAGGCCCTCATTTTGTTGTTCAACCCAATGCCCCTTCCTTCCTGTCGCATATAGAGCAGCACCCCGCGGCCTTCGCTGGCTATCCTTTTCATTGCAATCTCCAGCTGGTCGCCGCAATCACATCGAAGTGAGCCAAAAACGTCACCGGTAAGGCATTCGGAATGAACACGTACCAGGACCGGCTCACCATCCTGAACGTCACCCTTCACAAGGGCAAGGTGGTTTTCCTTACTGATTTTACTCACATAACTATAAACTTTGAACTCCCCGTATTTGGTAGGCAGATCAACCACCGCTGCACGCTCGATCAGGGTTTCTGATTTACGCCGGTAATCAATCAAGGCAGCAATGGTTACAATCTTCAGGTTATGTTTTTTAACGTAAACCATCAGTTCAGGAATGCGGGCCATTGAGCCGTCTTCGTTCATGATTTCGCAGATCACACCGGCAGGGTATAAGCCTGCCATTGTTGCCAGGTCAACGGATGCCTCCGTATGCCCTGCCCTGACCAGAACGCCTCCTTCCCGGTATTCAATGGGAAAGATGTGTCCGGGCCGTGTGAAGTCCCTGGCTTTGGTTTGGTTATCAATCAGCCTTTTTATGGTCAGCGAACGTTCCTGAGCGGATATCCCGGTTGAACATTCAATGGCATCAACGGAAACAGTAAATGCAGTCCGGTTCGGGTCGGTATTCTTGACAACCATGCGCTCAATGTTGAGTTCCTCCAGCCGGTCCCGGACAATAGGCATGCAAATCAGCCCGCCTCCATGTTTGGCCATAAAATTGATGACGGATGGAGTGACTTTTTCCGCCGCAATAACCAGGTCGCCTTCATTTTCACGGTCTTCATCATCAACGACCACAATCATTTTTCCCCGGCGGATATCATCAAGCGCTTCTGCAATGGTGTTGAAATTATATTTTGTCATATTCAATAACTTAAATTCAATTGCTGTTTACCCGGAAATATTTTAACTACGCAGTCAAATGTTATAAAAAATCATTCCGGGCAAGAAAGTCCATGTCAATTTTCGGGCCGGTTGAACTATGTTGTTGCAGTTTTTCAATGTATTTGGCAATGATGTCACACTCTATGTTCAGAAGGTCCCCGTTTTTTTTGTGCAACAGGGTCGTTACATCCTGCGTATGCGGGATTACCGAAACACTGAAAGAACCGGCATCGGTTGAGGCAACGGTAAGACTGATGCCATCAAGGGCAACCGATCCTTTTTCAACGACATACCGAAGGATCGTTTCGGCAGCGGAAATTTTGAACCATACTGCGTTGTCATCTTCCCAACGGCGAACAATTTTTCCCGTTCCATCGATATGACCGCTTACCAGATGGCCGCCAAGACGATCCATGAGCCGTACAGCCCGTTCAAGGTTGACCGCAGTTCCCGGTTTAAGCAGGTTGAAACCTGTACTCCGGATGGTTTCCGGCATCACGTCCACCTGGAAATAATCAGCTCCGAAAGCAGTTACTGTAAGGCACACACCATTGGTACAGATGCTGTCGCCCACTTTTACATCCTCAACCACCCGTTTTGCCCTGACCGTTATTTGCGACGATCTTGCTCCGTGTTTGATAGCCTGGATAATACCTGTTTCTTCAATAATTCCTGTAAACATATTTAATGGCAGCTAACCCTAATTTCATTATTCGGTATTCAATATTCGATATTCGATATTCTTTTATTCTATCCACCCTGTCACCATAACATCCTCGCCAACCTTCCTCATCCTGAGATTTTTCAGACTGATCGCATCTTCCATTTTTTCAATGCCTGTGCCGCCAACGGCAGTCGGGGCAGTGGCTCCTCCAAGAATTTTAGGGGCGATGAAACAAATTACTTTATCCACAATCCTTTCGTGTAATGCGGAAAAGGCCAGCGTACTGCCGCCTTCGATCATGATGCTGTCGATGCCGATGCACCCGAGTGAATGCATGACAAAGCCAAGATCAACCTTGTTCTTTTTTAACGGACAAATCAACACCTGGGCTCCCATCCGTTCGATTTGTTTTATTTTCTGCTGATCAGCAAGTTCGGTAGTGGCGATAATGGTCAGTTGAGGGTCGTTGATGAGCACCCTTGCTTCGGGAGAAATGCGGCAGTGGGTATCGGCGATCACTTTCAGCGGGTTCTTCCAGATCCCTTTCATCCTGATGTTCAGCAGCGGATCGTCAAAGATAACAGTATTGACCCCTATCATCACTGCACTGAGATTTTGACGCATCAGGTGAACCATCTTACGGGAGGATTCCCCTGTGATCCAGCGTGAGGCATTCGTGACCGTTGCGATTTTCCCATCCAGGGTCATGGCCGATTTCAATAATACAAATGGCTGTTTCGTTACAATATATTTGATAAACACTTCATTCAGTTGCCTGACTTCCGGTTCCAGTAAGCCGACTTCGACCCGAATGCCGGCGGATTGAAGCAAAGCAATCCCCTGCCCGTTTACCAGCGGGTTCGGGTCAGCCATTCCGACAACGACCCGGGCTATTTTTTTTGCAGCAAGCAACTTCACACACGGGGGTGTTTTTCCTTCATGAGCGCAAGGTTCGAGGGTTACATAGAGGGTTGATCCTTCCGACAACTCCGTCGGCACTCCATGAAGTGCATTCACCTCGGCATGATTTCCTCCGAAAAATTCATGAAAACCTTCCCCTGCAACATGGCCATCTTTTACCAGGACAGCACCTACCATTGGGTTTGGATTTACCCAGCCCGCCCCTCGTTTGGCCAGACTGATTGCCCGCCTCATGTATTTCAGATCATCCTTCATTTGTCAATCGTCAATCGTCAATCGTCAATCGTAAATCGTAAATCGTAAATCCCCATATCAGCCATTCCCTGAAAACTTCTCCATATAAAAAAGCCCCGTCACTTGATGGCAACAGGGCGTAATCCTATTTAAAATGATAAATCGGTCAGATTAAATACGATTCTTCTTCCATCCAGACTTTACTGTCGGTGCCGTAATTGCAACGGCTCGGTTCCCTTGGAATGATGCCACCTGGTGGACACTCATTTTAAGGGAGTCGCGGACTTTACCGCCGGTCGGGAATTTCACCCTGCCCTGAAGAACCAAATTTTATGTGTAGGAACTTTTTGAATCAATCGTTGTAAATGCAAAGATATGAAAATAAAAACATTGTTAAGAAATTAACAATGTTTTTATTTTCACCTGTTTTACTGAACGACCATTTTTTCAGTGACCACCTTTTTACCGGCCATTAACTGTACAAAATAGATTCCCTTGGTATAACCGGAAAGATCTATTTTTCTGAGAACGGGAGCAGATGTTCCATCAATTGCTTCCGAGAAGAGTTTTTTTCCATCCATCGATGTGATGGTAAGAACTGCCGTGCCGGCGGTGATGCCCCTGATGCCGATTGTCACCGTTTCCCTTGCTGGGTTTGGCTGTATCAGAAGGCCAGGTTCTGAATTGTTGGTTCCTGTGATACCTGTACAAACATCAAAAGTCACATGCCGGGTGCTCGTTATGTTCTGAACGCAAGGCGGGGTGGGGCCTCCGACAAAATTCAGATCCACCGATCCGGCTTGCTTATCAGCAAGGGTTGGAAGGTAGGTAGTTGCAAACGTTGTCGGACTTGTGAATGTTCCGGTCCCGGAGGTGGTCCAGGTAATGGTGTTTACATTCACCGCTGTTCCGGTAATATTGATGGCGGTGACATACCAGCAGACGGTTGTATCAGCCCCGGCTGATACGACGGGAATAGGCATTACGTCCACAGGGATGGTATCGGTGCGGGTGTTTGTGCCATCACTGGTGACGACAACATACTTGGTAGGAACAAATGTGGGCACTTTAGGATTCTGAAGGGTGGAGGAGAATCCGGCAGGTACCGAACTCCAGACATAGGTGTAGTTGCCCGGTGCGCCACAGTTTGCGAGGTCAAAAAGTTGTGTTGAATCACCGGCACAAACCAGTTGAGGGGTTGCAGTGAGTTTGGTGGAGAAGAAGGAGAATGAGGCAACACGCGTTTTCCAGTTGGATTGGGAACTCGTAGCATAATATTCCTGCGTGTACCAGAATTTCCTTGGTTGCGAAGGATCGCAACTCATGCTGCTGTAGTCGCCCCAGCGGCTCATACTACCGGTGGCTGATTGATAACCGGTACCATTAATGATGCCCTTTTCGGCAAGGGTCATCGTACCCAGTGTATCGCAATGCATCCTGCCGGTATAGCGGATGGAAGGGTACATGGTGGTTCCGGAGATCGAGAAACCAAGTGCGATGTTTTCGGCAGAATCCATCGCGATGCTTCCCATCCATCGTGAAAGGTTGTCTGCCGGGGCATAGGTTGACTGCTGGTAAACGGTCCATGGAGTCGCAATTGAATCGCGAAGCTCATACCAGCGGATGCCGGCAATTCCCGAACCTGCGTTTACAACATGGTTCAACACCATGGCATTGTATCCGTTGAAAGTTCTGAACTGTACGCGATACATCAGCCGGTCTGTGATAGCTGGTACTTTTACGGAGGTTCCCTTTTGACTGATTCCTCCGGAAAGTGATGAACTGAATGAGGCTACCGGAACATTGATGTTGTTGCCAAAAGTTGAATTTGCCGGGGTCACCCAATCGGTATGGAATTCATATATGCCAAGGTGCTGTGAACCGCTGGTGCGGATATAGGTAAAATATTCAGGAGTTCCGACCGGGGGAAAGGGACCGTCACAATCAGCCGGAAGGGCGGTAAATGCTTCGTTCGAAGCCGGGAGGGTGAATGAAACCCTTGCAGCGTTAGGATCTCCTGCAAGCATGGCGGTGCGATCGTACGCGTCTGCGCCGACACCTGCAAAGGATGAACCGTTGGAGAACCTGTTGGAACTCATGTAATACCCGTCTGGCCATATCCCGAATTTTGGGTAATCGGGCATTGCCGTAAATGAAAACTGGTAACGGTACCATGTACCTGTCGGATCAGGTGTTGTTGAAATGGCAATCATCTGGTAATAGGGACCACTTGGATAGTTAGGCAGGGAAAACTGGGAGAAGAGCCAGCGGTCGGCAATCTCATCATAGAGAACCACTGCATCGCCGTCATTGCTATTGTTCGGTAATCCGTTCCATACAGTACTGTTGCTGGCAGGACCGAGGAGTTTAGACCCTGTTTTGTTGTAAATGGCATAGGAACAGTTTACAACCTGGAAATAGAAATTTAGTCCGACATCCCCATCGGTATCCGGTGGATTGTATCCTCCGATATTGCTGACCCCATCGAAACTCTGGATGGTTGTATCTGTTGCTGAAGTGCCATAATGTTCCTGTACAACAGGGTTCAAGAAATTAGGTATTCCTGATTTCAGCTCCGGATTTTCCTTGGTATTGAAAATGTTTTTAACGATGCCATCCTTCCATGATCTGTCAGCTCTGGCCGGGGCATTTTTAATCATATCCCTGAGGGGCGGGGAGATGTCGAAATATACGGCATGGGCCACAGTTGGTTTCAATGCTACATTCTGCGCGAATGAGAAATTCATGCCAAGAAACAGAAGCAATGCGAGGATAAAAGTTTTTTTCATGATCTGTTGTTTGTTTTTACTGAATGGTTCATTTGTTAGGTTAGCGGCTGCAAAGTTACAGAAAGTTGTCTAATTAGAACAACCTGGAAATTATTGTTTTTGGATAGAAGAGAAGGTACCCGTTTTTTGGACGGCTGGAAATTATTGGACGACCATCTTTTCGGTAATCAGCTTTTTCCCGGTCTTCAACTGGACAAAATATATCCCTTTAGGGTAACCGGAAAGGTCGAGTTTCCGGAGAACCGGTGCGGAGGTTGATTCAATCGTTTCCGAGAATAGTATATTTCCGTTTATGGATGAAATTGAAAGTAGAGCCGAACCGGAGGTGACGCCCCTGATGCCAATGGTTACCGATTCATGCGCAGGGTTTGGCTGGATCAGCAGTCCCGGTTCCGTATTGCCTGGTCCGGCAATACCGGTGCAGACGTCAAAAGTCACATGTCTTGTGCTGGAGACACTTCCTGTGCATGGAGCTTTCGAGGTAGCCACCAGTTTCAGGTCAACCGAACCAGAAAGTTTATCGTCCAGGCTGGGAAGATAGGTTGTTTCAAAGAGCGTGGAGTTTGTAAAAGTTCCCGAACCTGAAGTACTCCATCCAAACTGTTTGTAATTTGAAGCAGATCCGCTGACGGGGATAGACGTAACATACCAGCATACAGTTGTATCGGCACCTGCTGAAACAACCGGCTTGTAGCTGATCGCAACCTGGACGGTATCTTTGCGGGTTAACGTTCCGTCGTTTGTCGTGGCGATATATTTTGTGGCGATTAACGGGGCCGCTTTGGGATTCTGCAGCGTGGATGTAAACCCGGCGGGAATTGAACTCCATGAATAGGTATAGTTTCCTGACCCGCCGTTGGGTGCAACATTCAACTGGGTGGAATCACCTGAACATACAGGGTTCGGGAATGCGGTCGTTACCGTTGAAAACAGATTGGTAAAGGTGAAAGAGCCAATTCTTGTTTTCCAGCTCGCACTGGAGGTTGCTGCATAATATTCCTGCGTATACCAGAATTTCCCGGGAATGGACGGGTCTACAACCATTGCGCTGTAATCTCCCCAGCGTCCGCTGGCATCGGTTTGGCAACCCCCGCCATTGAACATGCTCTTTTCAGAAACTGTCATCGTTCCCAAAGGATCACCGCTGAGCCTTCCGGTGTAATGGATGGAGGGAAACATCGATGCACTTGAAATTGAAAATCCAAGGGCAATGCTTCCGTTAGCATCCATGGCAATACTGCCCATCCAGCGCCATTTTCCATCGGCAGGGGCATAGGTTCCTTCCTGGTACAAACTCCAGGTTCCACCGACATTCCTCAGTTCCATCCAACGAATACCCGCGGAACCGCTTGCATTCACGGTGGTGTTCAGCAGCATGGAAGAGTAGGTGCTGAAAACACGGTAGGGCATGCGGAACATGATCCTTTTTCCCGACATGGCGTCAAGTTTTGCCGTCGTTCCTTGTTGCGGAACACTATTTCCGTTCAAAGCCGAAAACATTGAAATAGGAATAGTATAGTTCTGGAGAAAAGTAGAATTGCCCAGGGTGGCCCAGTCAACATGGAAATCATATAATTTTACCGAGGATGTCGTCAGGTAACCAACAGGACAAGGTGTCCCTGCAGGTGGAAATTGAGTGTCACAGTCTGCTGCCTGCGTTCCTTCCGCAGAAGATGGCATGTTGAACATGACCATTTCGGCGGTGGGATCACCTGCAAGCATTTTCGCCCTGTTCATTGCAATTGCCGAAGGGCTTATAAAATAATAAGGTGAAACATGCGAAAAACGACGGATCGTCATGTAGTAACCATCACTCCAAACGGCAAGTTTAGGATAATCAGGCATGTCGACAAACATAAACTGGTACCTGTACCAGGTGCCGGTCGGGTCGTTCGTCTGCGAAATGGCCACATTTTCATAAAATGGTCCCGTGTTGCCGTTGGGAAGCGAAAACTGGCTGAATAACCATCGGTCTGCATTTTCATCATAGAGCACTACAGCATCGCCATCGTTGGAGTTATTTGGCAGTCCGTTGAAGATTACGCTGTTATTGGTGGGCCCCAGTATTTTATTCCCGTTTTTATCGTAAATGGCATACTTGGTATTCACGACCTGGAAATAGTTGACCGGGCTGACATCCCCGTCAGTGTCAGGGGGCAGGCCGCCATTCATAACAATGCCGTCAAAATTCTGTATGGTGGTATCTGAGGTCATGGCATCTCCGAAGGATGTCTGGCGAACCGGGTCGATAAACTGATTATCAGCAACGCTGTGGTCGTTCGAAATAACATTTTGTTTATTTTTAATGATCAACTCCTTCCAGGACTGGTCGGTGATCGCATCAGACTTTTGCACCATATCCCGCAGGGGAGGGGAGACATCAAAATAAACAGTTTTAATCACGGTAGGCTTCTGATTTTCCATCTGTGCGAACGAAAAATTCATCCCGAGGAACAGAACCAATGCGAGGGTAAGAAGTTTTTTCATGACTTTTTTTGTGTTTTGAAGGATTATTTTGATTGTTATGATTCAATTTACAAAGTTACGCAAAGTTGATTGAATTTGAAGAATTTGATCATGTAATAAAATATTTAGTTCAACCCATACAGATGCTCATTTTTGTATGGGAATTACATTTACCTTTGCTGCCGAAAATAATTCGTTGTATCTTAAACAAAATCAACACATCCCATGAGAAAAACCGCATTACTGTTTACCCTGATGATCCTCTTTGCCGGGTTGGGCGCTTATTCAAAACCTGTAGACGTCAGCAAAGCAAAACTGGCCGGGAAAAATTTCTACTTTGAGCGTTTGAGCAGTCACCTGTCTCATCCAATCGCCTTTAGTGACCTGAAAATTTCAAGTGAATATGCTGAAATGGCAGGTGATACCCCGGTTTATTATACCTTCAATTTCTCAGATAAGGGATTTATTATCATATCAGCAGATGACTGTTGCTTGCCGGTGATCGGGTATTCCTTCGATTCACACTCCAGTCTCGACAACCAATCTGACAATTTTGTGTACTGGATGGGTTGCAGAAAAAAGGAGATCACTGAAAATATTCACAGCAATGTTCTCCCGGATGGTACCATTACAAGTGAATGGAACAGGCTGCTATCTTCAGATCCACACTCTTTTTCCGATGGACAAACATCCTCTATGACAGATGTTTCCCCACTCATCAGCAGTACCTGGGACCAGGGATTTCCTTATAATGTACTGTGTCCGGCCGACGGAACCTGTACTTCTATGGGGGGTCACGTTACCGTTGGGTGCGTTGCAACAGCCATGTCGCAGATCATGTATTACTGGAGGTGGCCTTTGACAGGAACAGGATCACATTGCTATACACCACCAAATGGAGGATACCCTCAGCAATGTGCCGATTTTGGCAACACAACCTATGATTGGAATGGCATGACGGACTCCCCAACGGGTGATTGCTATCCGATTGCCCTGATTTCCTACCACGCGGGTGTCAGTGTAAATATGATGTATAACGATGATGGCGCCTGTTCGTCAGGCTCATACCAGTCAAGCGTACCCAATGCTTTGAAAAACTATTTCAAATATGCTTCCTCCTGCATTTCAGCAAACAAAATGGCCTATTCAACTTCAGCCTGGAACACGCTCCTCCAGGGTGATCTGAGTTCGGGGAAACCAATTCAGTATGGTGGTCAGGGCCCCGGAGGCGGTCATTCCTGGGTTTGTGATGGTTTCCAGGGAGCCGATTATTACCATATGAACTGGGGCTGGAGCGGTTCTGATAACGGTTATTTTTACCTGAATAATCTCAACCCCGGCGGATATACATTCAACAGTTCAGAGGAGGCAGTGTTGCATATTGAACCGAATACCTCCCTTTACCCTTCGTATTGCAGTGGCAATACACTTGTAACTACTTACGATTTCGGTACGATCGAAGATGGTAGCGGACCTGTTGCAAATTACCAGGATAACAGCAGTTGTGGCTGGCTGATCGCCCCCGACGATAGCGTTGCTACAATTACACTTACTTTTACACAATTCAATACTGCTGCCGGCGATGTGGTAAAAGTGTATGATGGTGCGGATGCCACAGCGGCGGTGATCGGCACATATTCCGGTGCATTGACCACCATGCCGGCCGTTACTTCAACCGGACCGAAGATGTTCATCACCTTTACAACCGATGGTTCAGGAAATTCATTAGGTTGGAAAGCAAAATATTCAGCCAATCTGGTGAAGTTCTGCGCATCAAATACGACACTTTTAGACGGATGGGGAACCATTTCCGATGGTAGCGGTCGTTTCGATTATCGCAACAACTCCAGCTGCAAATGGAAAATCATGCCGGTGGGTGCCTCGAAAATCGTACTTACACCGGTTAGTTTCAATACTGAAGCAGCCAATGACAGGGTTCAAATCTATGACCTGGGAACCAGTGCGCTGCTTGCCACCTGGTCGGGCGACTATACTACCCTGCCGGCACCCATTGAATCAACCTCGGGATCGGTCATGGTGATGTGGACAACCAACGGTTCCGTTCGTGGCAGCGGTTGGGAAATAAGTTATTCACCGATGGTTGGCACCGGGGAGATCAATGCATTCAATGATCTCAGCGTTTATCCAAACCCGGCATCCACTGTTGTCAATATCGGTTTTACCATGACAGAACCTCAAAATGTGGAGATTGAGCTTCTTTCACTTCAGGGGGCGACACTTCACCGGGACAATCTGAACTATTTTAAAGGTCAGTATTTTAATACGATCGACATCTCATCTCTTGCGAAAGGCATATACCTGCTTCGCCTGAGATCGGATAAGGGAACATCTGTGAAAAAGATCGTCGTGCAATAGCACTGAAAACTTCCTGAAGGCCCGGGACGACTTGTCGGACCGGGCCTTTTTCATAAAGTCCGACAATATAGGAGTACCTGACAGGATTCATGAAATTCTAGTGTGAATTTCTATTGTGATCTATGTGCCTATGTGTTTTTTTACCATATATTCAACACGGCTTAAATAACGAAAAATCCGAATGGTTTTTTGCTTACTTTTATCGTCAAATTCATAAGGATATGAACATCATTGTTACCGGAGCGGCCAGGGGCATAGGGTTCGAGGTTGTCAAGGTTCTTGCCAAACACAAGCAAAATCATATCGTGGCAATATCACGAAACGGAAAAGCGCTGAAGGAACTGGTTTCGGAATGTTTGCGCCTCTACCCGGATGCAAAAGTGATTCCCTACGAATTCGATCTTGAGCAGTTTGAGTTCTACCCGTTTATTGTTCAGCGGCTTGAAACTTTCATCCACACCTGCGATATCCTGATCAACAATGCCGGGAAACTGGTCAACAAGCCATTTGGGAAATTCGGACTCGAAGAGTTTGACGACACTTTCAATGTGAATGTGAAAAGTCCTTTTTTCCTCACCCAGGCATTGCTTCCCATGTTTAACAAAGGAGCCCACGTTGTGAATATCAGCAGTATAGGCGGTGTGCAGGGGAGTAAGAAATTTCCCGGTCTTGCTGCCTATAGTGCAAGCAAAGGAGCATTGGCTATTCTATCGGAAGTGCTCGCAGAGGAGCTGGCAGAACAGGAGGTAAAGGTGAACTGCCTCGCCATCGGTGCTGTGCAGACAGAAATGTTCACGAAAGCCTTCCCCGGAGCGAAAGCCATGCAGAATCCCGCACAGATCGCACACTTCATTGCAGATTTTGCTGTTAACGGAGCGAAATACTTTAATGGGAAAGTGGTACCGGTTTCGTTGTCTGTACCGTGAAAAGACGTGAACCGTGAAAAAATCGTGACACGTGAAAAAATCGTGACACGTCACACTCACGCGTCACGGATTCACGCGTCACGGATTCACGCGTCACGGTTCCTCCTACAAATAGTCGACTATACCTTCCTGGTTCTTCATAAACGGTGCAATGGCGCGGTTGTAAATGCCGTGGACGTAAGCGATGGCCATGCCGTAGTTTGTTACAGGGATGCCTGCATCAATGGCTGGTTTAAGCCTGCTGACGATCTGTTTGCGGGTAATCATGCATCCGCCGCACTGGATGACCATTGCATAATCAGTGATGGGGCGTTCCATTTTATTCAACCCTGCAACCACATCGAATTCCAGTTTTTTTCCTGAAAAATTGGAAAGCCACCTGGGAATTTTCACCCGGCCGATATCATCGCACGAAACATGATGAGTACATGACTCCAGGATCAGCAGGCGGTCGCCGTCGCGAAGTTTGGAAAGATGCGGGGTGCCCTTTATGTAGTTGAGGAAATCGCCCTTTTGCCTGGCCAGAACTATGCTGAAACTTGTCAGGGGGATATCCTTCGGCACAGAGGCATTCGCTTTGGGAAAGACCTGGCTGTCGGTGACCACGAGTACCGGTTTCGGGTTCATCTTTTTCAGGAACGCATCAACCTCCCGTTCCTTGCAAACTACGGCGATGCCATCGTAGTCGAGCACGTCACGGATAACCTGAACCTGCGGCAGGATCATCCGGCCTTCCGGGGCTTCAATGTCGATGGGGGTGATGAGCAAAACAACATCACCGTAAGAGATAAGGTCGCCAACAAGCGTTTGCCTGTGGAATGCCGTTTCGGGTATCGTCGACCGGATCAGGCTGACCACCTCCTCGATGTGCACCGGGAAGAGGGTGCTGAAACTGATGACCGGAACGGCATAGGTATCCTCGATAAACCTGGATAATGCCGGGGTTATTTCCGCTATATCCGATTTGTTGTGAATGATGAGGAAGGGGAGATCGTTGGATTGAAAATCAATCACAAGATTTTTCTCAGGGGTGTCAAATTCATTCTCCGAAATGACCAGGATTGCCAGGTCGATGATCTTGAATATTTCCCTGGTTTTTCCGATTCGCTTCATTCCAAGGTCACCGGTATCATCAATCCCTGCAGTATCTATCATCACTACCGGCCCGATCCCGGGAATCTCGATCGACTTTTTTACAGGATCGGTTGTTGTCCCGGCAACCCCGGAAACAATCGCAATGTCCTGTCCCGTCAATGTATTGATCAGTGAACTCTTGCCGATATTTCTTCTGCCGAAGATGCCGATATGTGGTTTGGTATCCCGTCCTTTTGTCATTTGTTCGGTTTTTTAACGACTGTTTTCGCAAAACTGCTGGAGTATGCTGCGAAAAATCCGATGCCACCATTGGAAATATTACCTACAACATTGGCCGGAGGGCCGGTGAAGAATGGCAGGTTAAATCCCGACCTGTCCACCTCCGCAACAAAATTATAATACTCTTTTGTAATGCCCGACATTTGAAGGGTGATCGTATCGCCAGGGGAAAAAGTCTCCCATTTATGGGCATTGTTTATGCGCATGATCGTTACACCATTCATGTAGCTGCCATTGTAAAATTTATCATCTGAAATCACTTTCTTGGTGATGGTATCTGTCATCAGTTCCCCGTTGCGGTAAAGGTTAAAGAGATAATAGTTGGTTTCATCTCCCGGTTCCTGAGCCCATAACTTGATGAACCAACGTCCTTCTGTTCCCGATGTGGAATCGAAAACAGCAGCGATTGAATCAAGCCGCGTTACTGAAAGAAGGGCGCAAGTTGCATCCACGCTGGTTTTACCTGCAATCGCGTCGTGTAAATCAACGTGCAGACTGTAGGTTTTACCAATTTTACCGGCAAAATTCGAATCAGTAAGGTATATACCAGAACCTTCCGCCCTGGATTCATGCAGGGTGAAAGTTTTTTCTCCATCGTTGATAGTTACATGGGCACCGAAAATCCTCGGCACGGGTTGATTTGAAAAATAGTCGGCTGAACTGGTAAGGGCAATGGAGTATGCACCGGTGTCGGATTGGATGTTGCCATCTACCACAACCCTGGTATAGGTCGTATCAAGCTTTACATTAATTTTTTCGGTGCAGGCGGCAGTCATCATGGCAAGCAGGATGATCCGCAAGGTTTTTCTAATCATTGTTGAAGTGAAAATTAAAGGTAACAGAGGGGATTATCCCGAATAGATATACCTTTTCGGCATAAGTGGTATTCGGATCCACATTGTCCTG
>CAIKNA010000101.1 GCA_903828645.1 uncultured Bacteroidales bacterium | reverse complement strand
CGTTGTAAAGGATCTGAGAATTCCGGCCAGCTGGTCGTCTGACTTATCCTCAAGCGCAGCCATAAACCCCTCGTCGTTTTCGGCTTTGGCAAGCTGATATCCTTTCAATACGGCTTCAAGATACATTCCTGATCCGCCGCAGAGCACAGGCAGTTTTTTCCGGGCAATAATGTCGTTGTAAGCTTTTAAAAAATCTTTCTGAAATTCAAAGATGTTGTATTCATAACCGGGGTCGACAATGTCGATGAGATGGCAGGGGATCTGAACGCCGTTGACATTATAATCATCATAATCTTTACCCGTTCCGATGTTCATTCCGCGGTATACCTGGCGGGAGTCGGCACTGATCACCTCGCCGTTGAGTTCAAAGGCCAACCTGGCTGCGAGCGCAGTTTTGCCGGTTGCAGTCGGTCCCAGGATCGTTAGCAAAATAATTAAAAATTAAAAATTTGTAATTACATCGTTTCGCATCACAGATCAAGCTTTTCGTACACCGAATTCTGGCTCTTGTATTCAGGGACCATCTGTTTCATCTTCCGGATGATGTCGAAATTGGAACGGGTGGGCACCATTGCGGTCAATTCGTCGATGTCGTTTTTAATTTCTTCAAGGCTGAATTCACGAACTTTAGCGGTAAGTATGAGCGGGTGATGGGTGGGAATGGCATCTTCTCCAACATTGAGCAACTCTTCATAAAGCTTTTCACCCGGGCGCAACCCGGTGAATTTGATCTGGATGTCCTTGCCAAGAATGAGCCCGGAGAGTTGGATCATCTTTTTAGCCAGGTCGATGATCTTAACCGATTTACCCATGTCGAAGATAAATATTTCTCCCCCCTTGCCACATGCGCCCGCTTCGAGCACCAGCTGGCAGGCTTCGGGAATGGTCATGAAAAAACGTGTCACCTCCGGATGGGTAATCGTGACCGGACCGCCTTTTTCGATCTGGCTGCGGAAGAGCGGGATTACCGAGCCATTAGAGCCAAGTACATTGCCGAATCTCGTAGTGATGAAACGGGTGTTTTTCACCTTGTCGAGGGCCTGTGTATAGATCTCGGCAATGCGTTTGGAGGCACCCATCACATTGGTGGGGTTCACGGCTTTGTCGGTGGAGATCATGATGAATTTTTTCACATCATATTCAACGGCAAGATCGGCTATGATCCTGGTCCCCCTGATATTTGTGAGCACTGCCTCGGCAGGGTTGCTCTCCATCATGGGCACATGCTTGTAGGCGGCCGCATGGTAGACCATGTCGGGACGGAAAGTCTCGAATATCCTGCGCATTCGGGCTTCGTTTGCGATGTCGCAAAGGATGAACTCGACGCTTCCATGGTTGTATTCAAGGGTTTCAAGTTCGAGGTAATGGAGGGGTGTTTCAGCCTGGTCGATGAGGATAAGCTGCCGGGGGGCGAAGCGTGCGATCTGGCGCACAATTTCGCTGCCAATAGAGCCAGCGGCGCCGCTCACCAGGATTGCCTTGCCGGTGATCTCCTGTGCAATTCTTTTTTCATCCAGTTTGATCTCGTCGCGTTCCAGCAGATCTTCGATGTTGATCTTTTTAAGCTGGTTGAAACTCAACTCTCCGTTGATCCACCGGATCATGGGTGGCACGGTGAGAACCCTGGTGTTGTATGCAAGACATTTATCCACCAGTTCCTGCTTCTTCACCGGGTCAAAATGCATGATGGCCAGAACGATCTGGGCGACGGAATTGGTAGCCAGCAGGTTGTCCAGTTTTGCCGGGCTGAAGATGTCGACGCCCTCGAGTTTTTTCCCCTGTTTGCTCTTATGGTCATCGATAAAGGCAAGAACGTTGTATTTCGTGCCTGCATCTCTGTCAAAGGTCCGTTTCGCGGTAATCCCGGCTTCCCCGGCACCATAGATCACCACATTCACTTTTTCGTTTTCATGATGCTGGATCTCCAGGAAAGCCAGTTTGACGATGAGCCTGAAAGTGATCATTCCGAAGGATGTTGCCAGGAAATCAATGATGATGATTGAGAAAGGAATCAGGAAATAATTTCCTAAAAAATAATAGGTTACCAGGTTTGTGATCGCAAAGGTGATGCTTCCGACAAGCACCGTGCCAAATACGCGGAGGGCGTCGCCTGTGCTTGTATAACGGATAATTCCCGCGTATGAACGTGCGATGATGAAACTTGCCGCCCTCACCAGGGTCATGTATACAACCACCTGGGGCAGTTGTCTTAATTCCGATGCAGGGATGGCAAAATTGAATCGCAGCATGTAGGCCAGGAATACGGCTGAAACGGCGATGACGATGTCAATCACAAAAATAAGCCAGCGAGGCGTATTTTCCCTGGTTAGTAACACGCGCCAAATTTAGAAATAATTCGCGGGAACATATGAACAATTGCCGTTAAATATGAACATTCAGCGAATTACCATGCAATTTTTCCTACTTTTGCAGCGTTTTAAGCAGGTTCCACCTAACTAACAAATGACTCATCCATGAAAAACACACCATTCACCAGATTCCATGAGGCAATGGGCGCAAAGATGGTCCCTTTTGCAGGGTACAACATGCCGGTTCAATACGAAGGGATAAACACAGAGCATGAGACTGTTCGCAAGGCTCTCGGTGTTTTTGATGTCTCCCACATGGGTGAATTCTGGGTGAAAGGGCCTAAGGCACTAGATTTTATCCAATGGGTTACTTCAAACGATGCCTCAAAGCTGGTTCCCGGAAAAGTGCAATATTCCTGTTTCCCTAACGAAACGGGCGGCATTGTTGACGACCTTCTGGTTTACAAAGTCGATGATCTCACCTATCTGCTGGTGGTAAATGCCGCAAACATCGATAAGGATTGGGCATGGTGCAACAGCCAGAACAAGATGGGTGCGACATTGTACAATGCCTCTGATGAAATAGCCCAGTTGGCTGTCCAGGGGCCGCTGGCGCTCAGGGCGATGCAAAAGCTTACAGACACCACTGTGACCGATATGGAATACTATACTTTTAAAAAGTTGACCTTTGCCGGTGTCCCCGATGTTATTTTTGCCACCACAGGGTATACCGGATCGGGTGGATGTGAGATCTACATGGCCAATGAAGACGCTCCGAAAATCTGGGAAGCCGTTTTCAAAGCCGGAGCTGAATTCGGCATCAAACCTATCGGCCTGGCAGCGCGAGATACCCTGCGCCTTGAGATGGGATATTGTCTTTATGGCAATGATATCAACGACACCACTTCACCCATTGAGGCAGGGCTGGGCTGGATTACCAAATTTACAGGTTACAAGGATTTTATCAACAAAGCTGCCCTGCTGAAACAGAAGCAGGAGGGAACAGCCCGAAAACTAGTTGGTTTTGAAATGGTTGATAAAGGAATCCCCCGTCATGAATATGAAATTACGGATGCCCTGGGCAATAAAACCGGAGAAGTTACGTCTGGTACCATGGGCCCTTCAGTAAAATTACCAATTGGGATGGGATATGTACCAGCTGCCTCCTCGAAGGAAGGAAGCGAAATATTCATCAAAATCAGGGAAAAGATCCTCAGGGCAAAGGTCGTGAAGTTCCCCTTCTATAAATCGTAACACGTGACAAAGCAACACAGCAACCACCATTTAATACTAAATCACTTAAAACTTAATACATAATCACTTAAAACTTAAAACTTAATCTGAACAATATGTCAGAAATAACCAGTAAACTAAAATCAATCCGCTGGCAACATGTGATGTTCATCCTGTTGATGACACTCATGGTTGCCGGAGCCGACAGTTGTAAATCGACCGGCAAATTATCGAAGAAGGAGCGCAAGGCACAGATCGAAAATGCTAAAAAGCAGTTGCAGCCCATCATCAGCGGCACCTCTACGCTCTCCTACGAGGAGCAGAAAAGGGTCGTTGGCGATGTAATGGGGATGAATCTGAATGACCCCGTTGTCAGCGACATGATCATCCAGGCGCAGCAAAAGCTGAAGGCTCTGCTTTCTGAACAAATCCAGGCTAAAGCGCAGAAAGTAGACGTGGCACGTGCGGCACTCTATGATCTTCTGCTGAATAAGGATAATAAAACCGCAGATGAGCTGGAGAAAGAACTCAATGTCATCAAACGGCAAAACCTGAATGATACGGAGATTGACGATCTCATCGCCCGGCTGGAGAAAAAAATCCAGAACATGCGTGCCGAAGGCGGCGGCAGCGGCAGCCTCACGTTGAAAGCCCAGCTGGAAAGTGCCTTCACGACCATTGCCAATTCCTCCAAAACAGGCAACCTCACCCAGGCCAACGCTACCATACAGAAAACCCTGCCACTCTTCTCTTCGGATGATGCTCCCGTTTTGATCATCATCAGCCGACAGGGTTCCACGGTTGATTACGACAAGCCTACTACCATCAAACGCTACCTGAATTTCCTGGTGGATATGAAGGCCAGCAAAAATGACATTGATGCAATCATGACCGATGCCAATGGGAAAATCAAGGAACTGGATTTAATTAATAAATAACGACCATGAGAAAGACACTTTCATTATTCATACTGGCTTCCCTGTTCGCGGTGTCGTACCGGGCTGCTGCACAGGATGTTCTATCACCTCAACGTAAACAAGCCATCGACAGTCTTGCGCTTGAAAAAGTCCGGGATCTGAGTAAATACATCAGCATCATCGGTGATAAAAAGACCCCTTGGTCGGATGCACAGCGGGTTATCGAACGTGCCTCGGAACTGTTCATGGAAAACAGTGAAATCGGGGTTTCCTCGCTTGGCAAGCAGGATGTGAACTATTACAAGGTACGTCAGTATTTTGATCGCCTTATGCAGCTCAATTATGACCGCGTAACCATTGACTGGTATAAAATCCAGTACGTGAGCGATCTTGTTCAGCAGCCAGATGGCACTTTTGTCGGCGTGATTACTGTTTATCAGCGATTCCAGGCGTATGACAAGGAAAAAGGGCTGGTTTATGAAGATACAACCAAGAAAGACATTACAGTCTATGTCAAGCGCAAGGAGACACAGATTGGCGGCCGTCTTATCGGTTTCTGGGATGTGATGCTGGGTGATATCCGGGTTAAAGAGACATCCAAGTAACACCTTGTAAGTTTTTTTCCGCAATAGGCACAGTAGGGCACATAGGAAAATCCTATTGTGATCTATTGTGCCTAATGTGGTTAATAAAATTAAAGATCCTCCTTCAAGTACTAATTATCCTTTAATTTATGCGATACTACCTTTGGTCCATGCTGCTTTTATTCCCATTGTCGGGGTTTTCCCAGAGCTCGATCGGTTCGGTTACCGGGGATGAGTCGGTTTTCTATGCACAAACCAAGCAGGTGAACCAGTTCTTTCTAAGGTTTAACGGGGAGGAAGATGTCCAGGGAAATAAAATTTATGCCGGCAGCCCGGGATACCGCGACCTGAAGAGCCGTAAAAAGTACCTGAACATGCTTTTTGACAACTCCAGCCCTGTGATCAATTCGGATACAAAATTTGTTTTTATCGACGATGCGCTGAATAAAAAGAACCCCGCTTTTCTTGATTTTTACACCAAAGGGTGGTTTGCCGAAGTGGCAGCATCCTTTTTGTACAAAAAAGAGAAGGTGAATATTATTTTGTATCTCAAAATAGAAAAACAACACGACGGCTATAAATGGGTGATATCTAATGTCTATTTCGACCGGTTCCAGTCATGGTTTACGCATCTCAACGACACGACCAACCTGAAATATTTCATCCACCCGATGAGCCACGAACTCGATTTCATGAATCTCCATAAAGCCTTCAGGGAACCTGAGAATCTCGACTATTATTTTGAGAAGGAGTACCAGCCGGATATGACCGCCCTTTTCGTGATGGAGATGAAAGACGGGAACCTAAGTTTTGTGGCTGTGAACAACGTCAAATTTCACGTATTCCAGATTCCCAACTGGTACTTTGAACTCTCCTGGTTCAACCGGAACAATGTCAATTCCGGCTGGCTTATCTCCAACGTACTCCGCGTTAACGACAAGGAAAAGAGGGAATTGATGCGGCATTATACCCATGTAAATTAAACTTCTATGAGGAATATTTTCATCCTGCTGTTCCTGGCAATTTTCACCTACAGTATTCCTGTGCCTGCCCAGACAAAGACAACAGCACCCAAAAGCGGTACCACCACCACCAAATCCGGACAAAAGAAACCCGCTTCAACCAGTCAGAAAAAAACCGGAACCAACACCCAGAAGAAAACCGGTTCCAATGGCAAGAATGACGGGGTGAAAATGAAGGCAGGCATGATAGCCGCAAATAAAATCGACACCTTCAAACTGCAGGCCGTCCCCATGGTAAAGTTCTTCGAAAGTTCGCTTAATTTCCTAGCCGACCCCCGGAACGCGGTGAACGAAAAGCAGACCATCCTTGCGCAGAGTTACCTCAAATGGTGTTGGGATGACGAAGTCCAGGTGGAGGACGACCTGGATCAGAACCGACTGGTTCCCCTTTACAAGGATATGCCGGCATACCTGAGCGATGTGAGTTTCTTTTTCAAGAGTGCAACATTCACCTATACCGTTCAGGATGTAAGCGTGGAGGCGGGGCAGGACGGGCTTACCTATTTCCGGGTTACCGCCAACCGCAACCTTCGCGGACTGAACCTGAACAGCGACTCGGTAAATTCGAACAAGGTGCGGTATCTCGAAATGAACTTTGATTCGGTGAAACAGCAATTGAAGATCGTGAGCGTTTATACCACGAAACTGAACGAAAAGGCCGATCTGCGCAACTGGTGGAATGGTCTTTCGCATGACTGGAAAACAATCCTGGCAGCCGACATGAAACTTGAAGGCAGCATGCCTATGGCACAAATCGACAGTTTCAACGATTCCGTGGCCATGGTTGGCGGGCAGCCCACACCCATTATGGGATCGCAGTTCTACCAGTTTCTGGGCCAGATTGTTCATGCCGGCCGGGTCGATCTTTCGGGCAATAAAACCATCCAGAACCTCGAGCCCCTGAATAAATTGTCAAACTTAAGGGAGGTCAATATTTCGGGAACAGGGGTGAGCGACATCATGCCACTTCGCAACCTGAATAAGCTGGAACTTCTTGACATGTCAAATACCAGTGTAAGCAATCTTTCGCCTTTACACTACTGCATTCAGATCAGCGAATTAAAGATGAAGGGTACACCCGTCAGCGACTTGTCGGTGGTTGCGAACTTTCACTCCCTTTCCACCCTCGACATCAGCGGGACGAAGGTGACTTCTCTGGAGGCAATCAGGGATATGGCGACGATGAAGGATTTGCGAATGAACCATACCAGAATTCCTGATATCGCACCGGTTGCAACTCTTGTCAACCTGGAGATGCTGAATATCGCTTCAACCCCTGCCGGCAATCTCGACGCCTTGAAAAGCCTGTCGAACCTGCGCATTTTATTGAGCGACAGCACAGGGATCAGCAGTCTCTCTCCCCTTGATGATCTGGTCAAACTGCAGCGGGTTTTTTGCAACAACACGGGTGTCAATCAAAAGGAGGCACTTCGTTTTATAAAGAAGCACCCTGAAACAATCCTTATTTATGCCTCAAAAGAGCTGGCCGCATGGTGGAAAAGCATGACGCCGGAATGGCAGAACCTGTTCAATTTTTACCTGAAGTTAGACAAAGAGCCGACCACGGAACAGCTCCATCAGCTGGTTTTGCTTGATAGTATTAACGTCAGCGGCCGCATGACGGTCACCTCCCTGGCTCCCCTGAGCAAACTCATCCTTCTGAGGAACCTCCAGTGCCAGAGTACCGGAGTCACCTTGCTGGATCCTTTGAAAGAATTGACAGAATTGAAAGTGCTTAATGCATCCAATACGAAAATTGCTGGCCTGCAGCCATTGTCGGGCATTGCCGCGCTCGAAACCATCCATATTGACAACACCCCGGTTGCAGATTTGAGCCCGTTGTACGGAGCGAAAAAACTGCACTTCGTTTTTGCAGACAACACCTCGGTAGATGTTAAGGAAGCAGATAAATTCGCAGAGAAAAATCCCGGTTGCATGCTGGTCTTCCAAACGGTCGACAATACCGATTGGTGGCAAAGCCTAAGTCAACCCTGGAAAGATGTTTTCATGCAGCAGATTAGCCTCAAGGGAACACCTGATAAGATAAAGCTGCAGGAGATGGCAGGGCTTTCAAAAATTGCAATTGCCGAAAACCCCCAGATCTCCGACCTGACCCCGCTGCTTCATTTGACACGTATGACCGAACTTCAGTTCTCCGGAACAGCCGTTGCCAAACTGGATCCGGTAACGCGCATGCCGAAGTTGAAAACGCTTCGTTGCCCGAAGAATCCCGTAACCCTGCTTACACCGGTTACCGGGATGCCTAACCTCACCGAACTTGACTTCTCCAATACCCAGGTTGAAGATGTCGAAGCGTTGCAGAACATGATGCAGCTGGAGGTGCTGAAATTCAGCGGCACCCAGGTTAAAAACCTGAAATACCTGCAAAAGCTTGTGAACCTGAGAGTAATGGAGTTTTATAACACCCGGGTCGGAAATGTTGATGTGCTTGATGGCATGACCAGACTTGAATCGGTGAAGATGTTTAATACAAAAGTCTCGGCGAAGCGGGTTGAAAAACTGAAACAGACGCATCCCAAATGTGAAATCGTGTTCTATTGATAATAATGGATAAAAAGCAGGAAAACCCCCGTTGCATTGAAGTGTGCCTTACACCGAAACTCTTCACCGAAATACAAACCAGGAATAATTACATCGTGGTGCTGGTGGACATTCTGCGTGCCACTACCTCCATTTGTGCCGCCTTTGAAAATGGCGTGAAAAGCATCCTTCCGGTTGCAACGCTTGAAGAGGCAAAGGCCATGAAAGTGAAAGGATTCCTGGTAGCTTCGGAGCAGGATGGCAGGAAACTTGACTTTGCCGATTTCGGGAATTCCGCATTCAATTTCTCGCGGGAGGCCATTGGGGGTAAAACGCTGGTTTATTGCACCACCAACGGAACCCGGGCCATTGAAATTGCCAAAAAAGCGGAAAAAATCGCCATGGGAGCCTTCATCAATCTTACCGCACTTACCAGGTGGCTGATCAACGAGGATAAAAACATTGTCATCCTCTGTTCCGGGTGGAAAAATAAATTTTGTCTCGAAGATACGATCTTTGCCGGGGCTCTTGCCGACAGGCTGATGGAAACCAGTCAGTTTGAAACATATTGCGACTCGACCGCAGCAGCAATTGACCTGTGGCATATTGCCAGCCCTGACATCCTTGGTTACATTGAAAAGGCTGCCCATCGCCACCGCCTTAAGAAGCTGGGACTCGACGATGTGATCCCCTATTCCTTTCGCATCGATTCCACACAGGTTGTCCCGGTTTTCATGAACGGCGAGATATCAGATGAACAATTTAAAAACAAGAAATACATCAGGTAAAAGAATAATTTATGAGAACACTAAGCACCATTTTAATTATGTCAATAGCCATTTCAGCATTCTCGTCACCCCAGGCGGTCAAGGACAATAAAAATGAGGGGAAGGATAATTTTAAATACCTGACGGAGCAGTTTGCCGATGCAAAGATCCTGCGATACCAGGTTCCCGGTTTTGAAAATCTTTCGCTGAAACAAAAAACACTGGTCTATTACCTTAGCCAGGCTGCACTTTGCGGCAGGGACATAATATACGATCAGAATTTTAAATCAAACCTGCTGGTGAGGACCACACTCGAAGCCATTTACCGTGATTACAAAGGGGAGAGGAACAGCGGAGATTATAAAAAGTTCGTAGTTTACCTCAAACGGGTATGGTTCAGCAATGGCATTCACCACCATTATTCCACGGATAAATTTCTTCCGGGGTTTTCACAGGAATATTTTGCCACCCTGGTTAAAAACACACCAGGTGAGTCGCTGCCGCTTCTGAAAGGGCAGACCAGGGAGCAATTCGCGGAGACCATGACCTCTCTGTTGTTTGACCCATCTGTGGCTCCAAAACGGGTGAGTCTCGATCCGAACAGCGATCTGGTGCTTAGTTCCGCTTCCAATTTTTATGACGGGCTGAACCAGAAAGAGGCTGAGGATTTTTATGCCACTATGAAGAAAGAGGCAAAGAAAAACAAACAGGACACCCTGGTTGCGTTTGGCCTGAATTCGAAACTTGTAAAGGAAAACGGCAAGATTGGCGAACAAACTTATAAAATCGGCGGACTCTACAGCAAAGCCATCGAGCAGATCGTGATGTGGCTTGAGAAAGCAGCCACTGTAACTGAAACCCCCGAACAAAACGATGCGGTTAAAAAACTCATCGCCTTTTACCGTTCGGGAAACCTTGTTACCTGGGATGAATATAATATTGCCTGGGTAAAAGATCTCCATTCGCTGGTCGACTTTGTCAACGGATTTATTGAAGTTTACGGTGATCCACTGGCTATGAAGGGTTCGTGGGAATCAATTGTAAATTTCAAGGACGTGGAGGCAACCAAGCGGACTGAAATCCTCAGCAGCAATGCGCAGTTTTTTGAAGACAACTCCCCGGTGGCCCCTGAATTTAAAAAGAAAAAAGTCAAAGGCGTCACAGCGAAGGTGATCACCGTGGCCCAGCTTGGCGGCGAAAACGACCCGACCACCCCGATAGGCATCAATCTTCCTAATGCAAACTGGATCAGGAAGGAGTATGGCTCAAAATCTGTTACCATAGACAACATCACGAATGCTTATGACCAGGCTGCCAAGGGTAACGGGTTCCTGGAGGAGTTTGCATTTTCAAAAGAGGAGATTGAACGTGCCACTGAATACGGTTCTCTGGCCGGAAGTCTCACCACCGACCTGCATGAATGTCTTGGACATGGTTCAGGCCAGTTGAACAAGGGGGTAAGTGCAGACGATCTTAAAAATTACCATTCAACCATCGAAGAGGCTCGGGCCGACCTTTTTGCACTCTATTATATCAAGGACCCGGCACTGGTGAAATTCGGGCTGGTCCCCAACGACAAGGTGGCCATGGCGGAATATGACGGTTATATCCGCAATGGCCTGATGACACAGCTTGTCCGGATCCATCCGGGCAAAACCATCGAGGAGGCGCACATGCGCGACCGGTCGCTGATTGCCCACTGGGTTTACGAACATGGCAAGGATGAAAATGTTATCAGGAGTGTTACCCGCGACGGGAAAACCTGTTTCACCATAAACGATTACGATGCCCTCCGCAAGGAATTTGGTGAATTGCTGAACATCATCCAGCGCATTACCTCAGAGGGGGATTACGATGCCGCAAAAGAGCTGGTTGAAACATATGCCGTGCAGGTTGACCCGGACCTGCACAAGGAGGTGCTTACAAGGTATGAGAAACTGAACATTGCACCCTACACCGGGTTTATCAATCCGGAATACTCGCTGATAATGAAGGGGAAGGAGATTATCGATGTTAAAATTACCTATCCCGACGATTTTGCCACCCAGATGCTCATGTATTCAAAAAAATATTCATTTTTACCTGTGCGTTAACCTATGAATAAAAACCGGCTGATCTCCCTTCTTGGGTGCCTGTTCCTACCTGTTTTATTGACAATGGCGCAGCATCAGTACCCGAAGAACTATTTTCGTTCACCGGTCAGTTTCCCGGTAACCCTGGCCGGTACTTTTGGGGAGATCCGCAAAAACCATTTCCATTCAGGAATCGACATCCGTACCGAAGGGGTCCAGGGCAAGCCGGTTTATGCCATTGCAGATGGATTTGTCTCGAGGGTGAATGTCTCTCCCGGTGGTTTCGGGAAGGCATTGTACATCACACACCCGAATGGGTACACATCGCTCTACGGACACCTTAGGAATTATGCCGGTGCCATTGCAGCATGGGCCAGGGCCCAGCAGGTCAGGAAGGAATCGTTTGCCATCGACATGGAGGTTCCGGAGGGAACGCTCAAAGTGAAGAAGGGCGACCT
>CAIKNA010000100.1 GCA_903828645.1 uncultured Bacteroidales bacterium | reverse complement strand
GCCACTCCCCTGTATATTGTCCTGGCCGGCAAATATTTTCGCCACACCAACGATACGGCATTTCTGCGGAAAATATGGCCCGGTGTGAAACACGCAATCAATTTCTGCTTCTCGACAGACACCGACCAGGATCACCTGATCGAGAACACCAATGTCGGCCATGGTTGGGTGGAAGGCGGCGAACTATATGGTTCGCATGCCACGATCTATATGGCCGGGATATGGGGAGCAGCCCTCGATGAAGCTGTGAATATGGCCAAATTCATGAACGACATTGAATCGGAAAGTTATCGGCTTGAGAGTGAGGAACAACGAAAACTCATCAATACCGATTTCTGGAACAACCAGCAAGAATTTTTTGCTTATGGTAAGAACAAAGACGGTTCGTTCCGCAGGGAAAAGACAGTCCTTCCCACAGTACCGGTTTATTTTGGTATGACAGACCGGGACAAGGCCACCCGGGCATTGAAAAACATAGCCGGGAACGCTTTTTCCACAAACTGGGGCGTGCGAATCCTCAGGGAAGACAGTAAATGGTACAATCCGACAGGTTACCATTACGGCAGTGCCTGGCCCTTGTTCACAGGCTGGGCATCGCTGGCCGAGTATGCCACCGGCAATCCGATCCAGGGATTCTCCCATCTCATGAACAACCTGAATGTTTATCAAAACTGGGGCCTTGGATTGGTTGAAGAGGTGCTGAACGGCGCTGAATACAAGCCTTCCGGGGTTTGCGCCCACCAATGCTGGTCGGAGACCATGGTTCTTCAACCTGCCATTGAAGGCATGCTCGGATTGGTAATCAAAGCGCAGGAGCGTAAGATTTTTCTTGCTCCTCAAATTCCCCCACAATGGGATTCATTGTCAGTTCAACATATCCGGATTGCAGACCAGTTGGTGGATTTTCATTTTGAACGGAAACCAGGAACCAGTGAATTTCAATTTTCTCTTGATCGTGGGAAGCCCGTGCATATTGAATTCATGCCCTCACTCCCGGCCGGAACCCGTTTCAACAGACTTACAATCAACGGGAAAGTGGTGCCCTTTACCAGCTTCAAAACTTCCCAATCGATGACGCTTATCGTTTCATTTGACCTGGGATCGGCTTCAAAGCTGCTGGTTGAAACCGAGTCGGGGATCTCTGTATGCCCTGCTGTTTCTGCCCTAAGGCCCGGCGATCCTGCAGAAGGCATGAGGATACTCTCCTCCAACCTTTCGGGAAATCATTACCAGGTGGAAGTTGAAGGAAAAGCAGGAAGCAGCGGAATTCTAGAGGTTTGGTCGGACAGCCAGGTTCCGGAGCGATCCGATAATGCCAGGTTCCTGGAGCAAACAGGAAGTATTTACAGGTTTGGGGTGGATTTTGAAACTTCGGAATTGAAGTACGTGTCTAAACTGGTAACCATTGTTATGAAATAGCATAACTGTACAATATTTAGACGGAACCAGTTTAAAAAAACAAAAATGAAAATTCAGGATAAGAAAACAGCAATTATTTCAGGTGCCACAGGCCTTGTAGGAGAACAACTGCTCAACCAGCTATTGGCTGACCCGACTTATGGTAAGGTCATCGCAGTTGTGAGGAAAAAGATGATAATGACCCATGAGAAGCTGGAACAAAGGGTCACCGACTTCGGACAATTGCCTGGAGCGCTTCAGGGATTGCAAGCTGATCATGGTTTTTGCTGTCTGGGGACAACCATCAAAACTGCCGGAAGCAAGGAACAGCAGTACCTTATCGACCATGATTTTGTGGTTGATTTTGCGAAAGCCTGTCGTGCAACAGGTGTAACCCGGTTCTCCGTAGTTTCATCCATTGGAGCAAGCCCCTCATCAGGGAATTTTTACCTTCGAACCAAAGGTGAAATGGAACAGGATCTTCAGAAGATTCCATTTGACGCACTTTTTATTCTTCAGCCCTCCTTTCTGATGGGCAACAGGAAGGAGTACCGGGCAGGTGAAAAGATTGGCATTGCCATCATGAAATTTCTAAAACCGATGATGGTGTTTGGGTTAGCGAAGTATCGCGGTGTACCTGCAATAACCGTTGCACGCTGCATGGTCAGGGTTGTAAATTCAGATGACCACGGAATAAATATAATAAGGTCAGATAAAATCAGTTGAAATTTCGATAATTAAAAAACCAAGCCTATGCGTAATTATTCATTTCCAACCTTGCTGATATTACTTTTGAGTCTCTGGGCATGCAGCAACGACAGGGAAAAGTGCAAACAGGAGATCATACAGACTGAACATGCTTTCGCCAGGATGGCTGCTGACAAAGGAGTTGCCGCGGCATTTTCCTATTATGTGGCAGACAGTGGTGTAATAAATGCAGGTGAGAAACTTTTCCGGGGAAAAGAAGAGGTCAGAAAGCATTATGATGCCTGGACGATGAAAGATGTCAGGCTAACCTGGACACCTGATTTCGTTGATGTTGCATCTTCCTGCGACTTAGGTTACACTTACGGAAAATACTCTTTCTCTTTTCGGGATTCAACAGGAAAAGTAAAAGAAAGCAAGGGTATCTTTCACACAGTGTGGAAGAGGCAGGCCGATGGTTCGTGGCGGTTTGTATGGGATTAAACTACCTGTCCGACACGATTTTAAAGGCATTGAACAGCATGTCACTGGCAACTGCATTGGTGGCATGATAGGTGGCTTCCAGGATTTCAGAATCGTTCCAACCCAGGCTTCTGAGTTTGTCTACATCGCCTTGTTCAGTGGAATTGGAATTTTTCACAACCTTCAGCACGAAAAGCAGCATCGCCAGCTCTTTTTCTTCCAGCGGCGCCTTTGACGGATCAAGCTGTATTTCGGCAATCATTTCAGGCAGAACGCCATACTGCAGCAGGATTCCGGAATTCACCCCAACACAATAGGCACATTGTTCCTTTTCCGAAACCAACAGGCGTATAAATGCCAGCAATTTGCCTCCAATGGTTTTATGCCGCATGAAATATCCAAGGTTTCCAACCTGGTTTTCCATCACATGAATGCTGGGACTGTAAATTTTAAATGCATTGGGTATAAATCCCATGGTGTTGATCATATTTTCATAGATCTCTGCCACGCGACCGGTGGCCTGATCTTTTTCAATGAGGTTGAGTAATGACATGGTGTTTGTTTTTTAAGGTTTAATTGATATTGTGGTAATAACGTGCTGAAATAGCAATTGCAAAGATGCTAAAAAATAATCAACCGGTGCAGGGAGGAAAAAACTATCTTACGGAACAGGAAAAAATATTACTTTCATCCCTTAAATCACCTCTTATTTTCTGATCAGATGAAAACAAAAGTTTACCTCCTTTTTTTCCTTCTTGCGGGTTCTTCTGCATTTGCCCAGCAATTCAAGCCTATCGAGGATTATGTACGTATCAGCGCCGGGGCAAATGATCCGCTTTTCACTACCTATGCTGCATCCATGGCCCGGTCGCAGCTATACGGAGACAAGGCTTATAAGATGGATTACTATTCCGATTGCCGGCCGGTAAGTTACTCTTCTGATCATGCCGGAACAATGTTCTGCATATGGAAGATTGATGAAGTGGTGATTCCCTCGATCGGTGAATTTCTTGTAAAACCGGTCGTAAAATTCTCATTCCCCGATATGGCCATCCTGGAGTATGAGCCGTTTAGAGGGATCCATGTACGGGAGACCTTTTTTGTTTACAGTTCCTCCATTGCCCTGGTGGATATGGAGGTTAAAAACACTGACAAAATCATCCATGAACTGGCAGCATATCCTGTTTTATTAACGGGAGATGATTCGTTAGAAATCGTAGAATACAACAAAATTTCCAATGGTTATCTGATGCACCATTATGAGAGCCCTTACCGCCTTATCAGCAGTCTGAAGCCGGAAAACGGTTACCCGTCAAGGTTCACGGATTTCTTTACCAGCAACAGGGAACCTGCTTCACATGGTGGCTATTCAGGGAATATGAACGATTTCTACAACGTGATTAAAACTGACTTTTATTCAGAAAACCGGGTTGATTTACTCAATATGAAGGTGGAAGGCTCGGTTGATTTTATCGCGCTTCACCTGAAGAAACGACTAAACCCCGGGGAATCGGTCAATTTCAGGTATCTGCGTGGGATCCAGGATCAGAAGGACGATGCGGCCAAATTGATCAGGGCGGTCGATTCAGTTAAGAATTTCATGCTTAAGATCTACTATGAAGACAACCTGATTCTTTATTCGAAAGTACCCAGGATCGCTTTTAAAAACCAGTCGGAAAAATTAGCCTACCTGAGTGCTTTCAACCTGGCCCGCGGCTGCATGTATCCGGCTTCGGGAAAAACGAAATACAACTTTTATGCATTTTCACGCAACCCGATATGGGGATGGGGTCACGGGCACCAGGTACTGCATGAATCACTCAGCATGATGGCTTATGCATCCATGGATCCGATATCGGCCGAAGGCTCTCAGAGGGTATACATGGAACAGCAGCGCGAAGACGGGTTGATCGCCTATCGCCATGGCCCCCGCGGATTACAGGATTACCCGCATAAGAACGAACCTACCACCTCGGCCCCCTTTTTCAGCTGGATCAACCTGGAAGTATTTAAGGCAGGGAAAGACAGACAGTTCCTGGCAGAGGCCTATGCTTCGGGAACAAAATATGTGGAATGGCTCATTAAAAACAGGGACACCGATCATGATGGTACCTTCGAATGGGGGCCAAACGGCATCATCGAAAATGTGCGTGACTGGTACAATGCCGTTTTCCAGGTTTCTGCCGAACGTTATCTTGATGTTGACAAAGAAGATATTTCAGACGAACTGGAATGCCTGGATCTTACGCTCATGGTAATTAAGGAAGAGCGCAGCCTTTCAAAGATGGCCGACATCCTGGGTAAAAATGCCGAGGCGAAAAAATGGATGGGACTGGCCGACACAACCTCGAGACTTGTGAACGAAAGAATGTGGGATGAAACCACCGGTTTTTACTATTCTGTAAACAAAAAAGACCACACATTTCAATTTATGACGCGTGACCTTAAAAGGCAGGAGATTATCGGATTCCTTGCCTTATGGGCAGAAGCAGCACCTAAGGATCGTGCAGCAAGATTGATTCAGACACTCACCGACACAACGAAATTCTGGCGAAAATACGGTGTTCCCACACTGTCGGCACAGGATAAATGGTACAACCCAAATGTCGACTATTGCTGCAAATGGAACGGCCCGGTATGGATGCTATGGGATTACCTGGTTTACGACGGGTTGAAACACTATGGCTACAATGAACTTGCCCATCAGCTGGCCGGAAAAATGGTCAGTGCCGTAAATGTTCAGCTCTCCAAGAACCACAACTACTGGGAATCATACAGCCCCGACAATGAAGTGTTGAATTGTCCTCCCAACTATATTTGGGATGCCATCATCGCTAAATTGCTGATGGATGAAAATCAGAAATAGACTACCTTTGTTGGTTGTTAAATAGTTTTATGAAAAAGTTTTTTTTACCGGCCGGTATCTGCGGATTGATGATTCTGTTAGCCATTTCATCCTGCAATACAGACTACCGCACGGACATTCAGCATTTATTGTCTCCCGCGGCTTTGCCATACCTGAAAAACTGCAAACTGATACAGGTATCCAGTTATGATACTTCCGGGGGCAACAACGACCGCATCAGCATAGCCCCGGGTAAAAAAGTCACAATTTTCAATGTTGAAGGCCCGGGAATGATAGTAAGGATGTGGTTTGCCATAGATTCAAGGGATCCCTATTTTCTGCGGCGGATTGTAATCCGGATTTTCTGGGATGATGAACCGAAGCCCTCCGTCGAGGTGCCGATAGGTGATTTCTTTGGATGCGGTTTTAAATATAAACAATACAGTTCTCAATACCTTGGAATGACCAGCGGCGGGTATGTTTGTTATTTCCCGATGCCTTTTGAACGCTCAGCTCGCATTGAGATTGCCAATGATACGAGACTTGATGTGAACGGGTTTTTATACCAGGTTGACTATCAGAAGTTTGAAGGAGCCCTGGAGTCGGATGTGGCCTATTTTCATGCCCAGTGGAACAGGAGTATCAGAACCAACTACGATTCAAATTTTGTCATGCTCAGGGCCGAGGGAAAGGGACACCTCGTAGGTATTAACCTTAACATACAATCCTATAAAGGCGGGCTTGGCTTCCTTGAAGGTGATGATATGATATATGTGGATGGTGAAAAAAAACCATCCATCCATGGAACGGGAACAGAGGACTTTTTTTCTTCCGGATGGTATTTCAAGGAAGGAGAATTTGCCGGACCTTATAACGGGTTAATTTACAAAAATGACACCCTTGGGCAGATCGCCGCCTACCGCTTCTACATCACCGATCCCATACCTTTCAGGAAAAACATTAAAGTCACCATTGAACATGGTCACGGAAACCAGGATATTGCCGACTACAGTTCTACTGCTTACTGGTACCAGATGGATCCCCATAAACCATTCCCATCCTTTCCGATAGCAGGGCAGCGAATTCCTTTGAGGATTGTGAAACCGGCACACATGTTCGAGGCAGAAAAGCTTAAATTCAACCTGGAGGGGCTGAAGTCGAAAGTGATGGATATGTCGGACGAGGGGCCCGAATGGGGCGAAAACAAACAGATCGTGATCGAATCCCACGAAAATTCATCTTTCAGACTGGATATAAACGGGTTAAAAGAGTCGATGTATGATATGAACCTCTATTATTCCATGAGCCCTGATTACGGCAATGCTGATTTATTTGTAAATGGCATCAAGGCAGGTAACATAAAAGGCTATTCTCCGTACGTTCTTCCGAATGGGAAGGTAACCCTCAGGGACTTAAAAAACCAGGGACAATCAATTGACATCAGATTTGTGATTACCGGCAAAGATCCTTCTTCGAAAGGGTACTTTGTTGGGTTAGACGGGATAAGCCTGGAGCCGAAGCGCGTTTACATACCTGAATGGTACATTCTGGGCCCGTTTCCAAACCCGCGAAAGGCTGGTTCAATAAGGCGCGGTCTTGATTCCGTCTACCTTCCGGAAACAATGATCGACCTGCAAAGTGATTATCATGGTTCAGGGGGGAAACCAATTCGATGGACTTACCTGCAAACCCCTGAGAATGGCTGCGTGTCGCTCATTGACAGAGTAACTCCCCATGAGTTTGTAGTTACCTATGCTCTTACTTACATCTATTCACCAGATAACCGCAAAACAACGCTCTTTATCGGGACCGATGATGGTGGCAAGGTGTTTTTCAATGGCAGGGAGGTATTTCGTTACCTGGGAGAGCGAGTTGCAGAACCCGATCAGGCTGAAATTGAACTTGCTATGAAACCCGGGTGGAATAAACTTCTGCTGAAAATCGAAAATAACTTTGGCGCTTATGCTTTTTATGCACGGCTGATCGACACGGGTAATAAACTCATTATAAGCGCCAATCAGAAATTGGCCCCTGACACGAAAAAATGATTGGGAAAAACTTCAGAGAACTGGTCGTTTCTGCCTGTCTGCTGATTCTTATTGCATCAGGCTGTGACATTGCATGGGGTCAAACAACCATGAAGCAAGGCCCTGCGGTGCCTGTAAATTTTTGCATCCATCCCGAAGAGCTGGAGTTGTACCGGATGATCAATGAATACCGGAAGCATTATAACCTTCCCCCCATTTCGCTTTCAAAATCCCTGTCTTATATTGCTGCCTTACACGCCAAAGATCTCTATCTCAACCACCCTGATCAGGGATCGTGCAATTTTCATTCCTGGTCAAACAAAGGTTCCTGGAGTCCATTCTGTTATCCGAAAGATGAAAACAAGAAAAGTTCAGTCTGGGATAAGCCCCGCGAGTTGACGAAATATCCGACCAAAGCTTATGAGATTGTTTACTGGGAGAACAAGCCCCTGGTGAAGGATACGATCATCATGGTATGGAAAACGGAAGAATATTTTAATAATTTCCTGTTGAATTCAGGGAAATGGCAGGGAAAGAACTGGAATGCCATCGGGATTGCAGTATATGAAAACTATGCCTGTGCATGGTTTGGTGAAGTTTCAGATCCTGAAGGCGATGTCATTGTTTGCGGTACAAAACCGGTAAATAAGGCGCAGGATACGGTTAAGCAGGCTCCTGTGGTAAAACTCCCGGTAAAAACAAAAAAAACCAAAACAGGCAAACCAATGATAAACAAGGGAGACAGTCTGGCTCTCAAACATCCGGATACAGTCACCTTAAAACCTTCCAGGCAAATACCTGTAAAGCAACCTGGAGTAACCTTGCCAACAGATTCAATAACTGCAATTTACAACATTATCATCAAAACAAATCTCTCCCTAGATGCAGCCACAAAACTGGCCGATACGCTCAAAGCAGGTGCTTACCCGGGAGCAACAGTACAGGAGAAAAACGGAAAATTCAGAATTTCGGTCTTTGAATCAGCAGATAAGTTTTTGGTCATGGCGAAACTTAAGGAGGTAAAAAAGAGTTACAAAGATGCATGGCTGCTGAAGAGGTGATCACATCAGAGTTTCCCGTAAAACAGGTCCCGCTGAAAAAGAGCATGTTCATGTTCCAGCAGCCATTTCTTACGCTTCAGTCCACCACGATAGCCGACAAGCCGGCCATTTGATCCGATAACCCGGTGGCACGGAACGATGATGGAAACCGGGTTGTGTCCGTTAGCACCCCCAACTGCCCTGAATGCCTTGATATTCCCTGTTCTTTGGGCCAGTTCAAGGTACGAGACAGTTTTTCCGTATGGGACCTTGAGAAGTTCGTTCCATACCTTCAGCTGGAATTGCGATCCTACCAGATCTAATTTAAGATCAAATTGCTGCCTTGAACCATGGAAATACTCCTCCAGTTGTGCGATGCAGATCCGCAGGCAGGATGGTACCGGCTGCGGTTTGACTTTAAAATTAAGGAATGACAAGGTCCGTATGCCATTTTCCGAGCCTGTTACCTCAAGATGACCGACAGGAGTTTTCAGAAAGGCCTGGTGTATTGGGTTCATTTCACTTGGTTTTCGTTTTACGGCTGTTCCACGCTAAAAATAACATGATGAGCCCGAAGGCCAGCATGCCACATCCCGACCACAGGTTTATGTTAATACCCAGTGACCGGTGGTACAGTGCATCATCTCCCCTTGTCACAATTCCGAACCCCGTAAGTAGGAATCCAAGGAGGGAGAACATCAGGCCTATCGGAAATTTAATATCTATGCCCATAATGGCTGGCTATTTAGTGAAGGCAATGAAAGCAATGAAAGCAATGAAAGCAATGAAAGCAATGAAGGCAATGAAAGCAATGAAAGCAATGAAACCCTTTTAAAGACTAATTGTATTATTTGCATTGTCTGCATTGTTTTCATTATTTTCATTGTCTGCATTGTTTGCCCTGTTTTTCTCACCAGAATAATATCGTTAAGATTGTTCCGATTGAAAGCACGAGGATTGCAAGAGTAGTTGAGCGCTTATACCAGGGCACATTGGTTTCAACATGTCTCGGAGTCATTGAATAAACAAGCCCGGCCAACTCCTCGTCCGATTTTTTCTGCCTGGTTGCAAGTGATAATCCGACAGTGACTAAGGCACTGGTGGTAAAGGCGAAGATGGCAGTCCAGAAGTTCTGGGCCATTTCAACTGGGTAAGCATGGTACTTGCATATCCATCCACCTTTTACGAGGGTATCTGCCCCCGCCGGGAAGGTAACTCCATGGTGGATCAGTGCAATGATGAAGCCTGCCAGTAATCCTGTAAATGCGGCGTGGCCGGTGGTTCGTTTCCAGAACATTCCCAGGAAGATCACGGCAAACAGCGGGGCATTGATCATGGAAAAAATCGTTTGCAAAAAATCCATGATGTTGCCGAAAAGGCTTGCCAGATAGGCCGCTGCAATGCTAACAACCACTCCGAAAATGGTTGCAAGCCGACCAACTTGCAGATAATGTTTATCGTCGGCTGCCTTGTCCCGGGTAACAGGTCGGATATAACTCTGGTAAATATCATAAGTCCATACCGTGTTGAAAGCTGAAACGTTTCCTGCCATGCCAGACATAAAGGAGGCCAGTAGTGCTGTTATACCAAGTCCCAGCACCCCCGCAGGCAAATATTGCTTGAGCAACATGATAATGGTGTAATCCCAGATTGGTTGCCCGGCTTCGTTGAGAGGCAGCGTAAATCCTTTACCCGGAGTATTCATCAGTACAAGCGCTGCAATACCGGGAACAATGATGAGGAACGGGATGAACATCTTGGGCAATGCACCGATGAGGGGCGTATTGCGTGCCGCAGTGGGCGATTCGGCCGACATGGCACGTTGTACGATCAGAAAATTAGTACACCAGTAACCAAAGGAAAGAACAAAGCCAAGGCCAGCAAAAATGCCATACCACTCCACCCCCATCGGGTTTTCCCTTGCCTGCCCGGTATATTTCCAGGTGGTTGTCCAGGTGTCGGCCGCAAAACCCTTTGAAGTGACAATCGGAGCCAGCTGATGCTGCAGACCCTGCCAGCCCCCCAGATCCTTCATACACAGGACCACAATGGGCAACAACCCGATAACAATGATAAAAAATTGAAGCACTTCATTGTAAATAGCGGAAGAAAGTCCGCCAAGATAGGTGTAGGCCAGCACAATGGCAGCCGATAAAACCAGGCTGAGATGAAAGTTCCATCCCAGTACTTTTTCCATGAGAATGGCCAGCGCATACATGGAAATTCCGGAGGCAAGGATGGTCATAATGGCAAATAGGATGGCATTGAGGCCACGTGTTTTTTCATCATACCTGAGTTTCAAATATTCCGGGACCGAGCGGGCTTTCGATCCATAGTAAAAAGGCATCATGAACAGAGCCAGAAAGACCATGGCCGGGATCGCACCGATCCAATAGAAATGCGTTGTAAGCATCCCGTATTTGGCCCCGGATCCGGTCATTCCCATTACCTCAAGTGCACCAAGGTTTGTTGATATAAAGGCAAGTCCTGCAACCCAGGCCGGCATGGACCGGCCCGCTTCAAGGAAGGCACTTGCATCTTTCATATACCGTTTCAGTGCCCAGCCGATGCCAAGGACGAAAACAAAATAGACAATCATGACGGTATAGTCAATCCAGCTCAAAACAAAACCTGAGTTAATCATTTCGTGGAGGTTAGTATCCTCATATTTATCCTGAGGATAAAAGGCAAACAAATTTAGAAGAATATTTTGTAAATGGACGAATTTAAAAAACAACCTTGCAAAAAGATTCTCCGTGACTATCTGACGCACATTTTGTTCCTGAAGTCCTTTACATTAAATTCAGCGTAATAATCAACGGCCCAGTCATTACAAGAAGGGCTGGATAACAAAAGAAACTGCGGCTTTGTCCGGGCTTTATCTTAAAATAACGAGGAAGGCACCGGTTATATATGCCAATACCCAATAGGAAAAGGCGATTTGCGACCATCGGATGAATTTTTGCGACAACACCGCTTTCATCCGATGCCTTCGTACGTTTAAATAAGAGAGGATTGTATCGGTTAACATCCCTGCAAGCGAAGAATACCCTATTATCCCGTGGAGGGAAACCACTTTGCCTGAACCGATGATCATACACACTGTAGCGGTAAGGTCGAGGATTATTCCGATGGTGAGAAAGGTGAGGACATTCCTGTTGATGAACTTTTTACGGCTTTGAATAACGATGGCTGTGGCATAGGAGATCAATGCCAGATTGACGATGCATATGCCTGAGATGAGAAATGGGTTCATATTACTTTTTAATGCACAAAAGTATCGATTTTTCAGATGACAGGCTGCCCGTCGCGTTTCAATGATTTCGATTCACAACGATTTTCTGAGAGAAAGTTAATAATCGAATTCTGTTTATCCAACAGATCAGTCAAATCGTCGAATTACAATGGACCCGCACCGGGTAATCAATTCCTGGTCTCCATCAGTAATATAACTATTTTTGCAGAACTTCGAGAAAACAGTTTATCATGACTTCATTCCGAAAAGAACGACCAATGAAAAACCGGTTATTATTTGTTTTCTTAATTTTTCTGATTCTTAAAGGCAACCTTACAGCACATACAATTACAATTGCAGCGGCAGAGGATCTTCAGTTTGTCTTCCAGCCGCATAAAGTGACTGCTCATTTTTCAGAAATACGCTATATTTTCCATTTGAAGGGCTTAGGTCAAAGAAAGCCGGCCAAACTGTCGGGCGATCTACAACATCGGCTTGAAGTTGCACGAGCACTGATGCGGAAACAAGGTAAACCCGCTGATTTTTTCAAAAATACAATAATCAAGACAGGCCTTGAAGAGGCAAAAACCATAACCCCACCGATCAGAAAACTCGCTGATGATGATCCTTGTGATAACCTGATATCTTAACTTTTAACCGGAAATTCATTGAAGGCATTCAAAGTAATCTTACCTGGTATTTTCCTGATCCTGTTTTTTTCAATGTGTCAGAAAAAACTATCACAAATGGAAGTGTCGCATAGATATTTTTCGACATCTTTTGAAAGCATGTCTGATTTTAAAGGCTTTTATATTGTTCCCCGGGATTATCTGAATACTTCATCCCATCAGTTAACGTCCGACAAGGTTCATTCAGGCAGCTATTCCCACAAAGGCTGGATTTATGCGGCAAATCCTGAAAGCACACCTTCTCAGAACAACAACCATCGTGGTTACCCGACCATTCAACTGGATAAAACGGCAGGAGGTGTTTTTCACACTCCTTGTTATATCACCTTATGGGTTTGGTTAGACATGAAACTTGTTTCTCATACACCCGAAAATCAATGGTTTAGCTTTGCCACGTTGACCACTGATAATACTGACAACTGGTCCCGTACGATTTTGGTCAATCTCAGTTATGATGGGTTTGTTCATTTAATGCATGTCCCACTGCAAGGACAAAAAAATTGGCTCTATCAAACAAACTCATTGATATTCCCGCAGAAAGAGTGGGTGAAAATTACCATATATCTTGACACAAGACCGGTCATAGGATATGCCAAGGTTTGGCAAAACGGAACCCTTGTTTCATACGCAAAAATTTATGACGGAAACAGGTTGCTGGCTCAGGCACATTTTGGATTATATGCAGCACCATCGGTCCCTGCCGGAACAATTTATAACGACGACATTGAAATCAGGGAAGTCAATGCTGAAACGGAATGATATTGTGGTTTTCCGTAAAGAATAATTATGCTTTCCCGCTATTGATTGTCAAATTTTTTTGAAATATCTTTACTGTTTGGTCAGTTGAATTGATCTGTTTTTGTATTGATTTAAATCATTCACCATAACGCATCACCATATGAGACGGTTTTTTAAGGTTGGAGCCATCATTGTCACATTTTTTTTGTTTCTCAGCTCTGGAATAAAAATATCGGGTCAGACAATTTCCGAGCCTTTCAGGGCTGATACTGCGAAATACCCTTATTGGATCAGGATGATGCAGGATCCGGGAGCCAACTATCATGCCACTGTCAGCGCGTTTGAAAAATACTGGAAGAACAGGCCTGTTGCAAAAAACGAAGGCTGGAAAGTGTTTAAAAGATGGGAATACCTGTTGCATGGCAGAGTAGCCTCAGATGGCATGAAACCAGCGCCGGATGCCGTATTCAACGAATGGAATTCATTTATGCACTCCAGCCATTCACCTGCAGGAAACTGGGTTTCAATAGGCCCTTCCACCGTTCCATTGCCAGGACCCGCAGGATACCTGGGTATAGGGAGGTTGAACGTTATCGCATTTCATCCATCCAATCAGAACAAAATTTATGCAGGAGCCCCTTCCGGTGGTTTATGGATGTCCGATGACAACGGTACAACCTGGAGCCCTGCTACCGATAATCTGCCAACCATCGGGATATCAGCCATTGTTGTTGATTTTTCGAATCCCAGCAACATATTGGTAGGAACCGGTGATCGGGACCATGGTGATGCTCCCGGAATGGGGGTTTTTAAGAGTTCCGATGGGGGGGTAACCTGGTCGTCTTCCAGGACCGGCATGGGAAACGTGATCGTATGCAAACTGGTACAACATCCTGTAAACCCCCAGATCTTTTTATCGGCAACGACCAGCGGAATTTTCAGATCGAACGACGGAGGTGCATCCTGGACCTTTATCACAGCCGGGACCTTCAAGGATATTTGCTTTAAACCCGGTAATCCTGATGTTGTATATGCAACATCCATGGGGAATTTTTTCCGGTCATCGGATAATGGTCTCACATTCAATCAGATTACCTCTGGGTTGCCATATGTTGCATTTCCGATAGATGAACGCGGGGCCATTGCAGTGACTTCAGCCGGTCCGAATTATGTCTATTTTGTACAATCCAATGCCAGCGGTGGATTCCAGGGGGTTTACCGTTCAACGGATAACGGTCTCACCTTCATGGAAAGATCCACTTCACCCAACATTCTCGATGAGTCCTGCGACGGGAGCGGAACAACCGGGCAGGGTTGGTATGACCTTGCTATTGCAGCGGATCCTGTCAATCCGGAAATCGTCTATGTTGGTGGCATCAATGTGTGGAAATCTGTTGACGGGGGTGTTTCCTGGGCAATCCGATCGCACTGGAACGGTGAGTGCAGTGTGCAGGCGGTTCACTCTGAGTGCCATTTCCTCGGATTTTCACCCTTAAACAGCAGGTTGTATGCGGGTAACGGGGGAGGAATTTATTATACTGTAAATGCTGGTACCACCTGGACGGATTGTACGGCAGGTATGGCAATCGGGCAGATATATAAAATTGGCCAGGGCCAGACAGAACCGCTGAAAACCATCTGCGGATTCCAGGATAACGGGACGCAGACCTATTTGTCCAGCGGTTGGATAGCCACCGGCGGACTGGATGGGATGGAATGTGCGGTGGACTTCCAGAATTCCTCATATACCTATCACAGTCAATATTTTGGTTCCATCTTTCGTAAAATCGATAATGCCAATGAACTTCAGATTGCCGGTAACGGAATTTTCGGAATTGATGAAACCGGCCCCTGGGTTACGCCATTCATTCTCAGTGAAAACGATCCGAAAAAAATGTTTATCGGATATAAAAATGTTTGGAGGTGTAATGATGTCACTGTGAGTGCTCCGGTATGGACAAAGATTTCAACAACTGAAACAACAGATTGTTCTGTTCTTGAACAATCGCCTGCCAACATTGATGTTTTGTACGTAGTGAGGGATAACCAATTACAAAGAACCGATAATGCCAACGCCACTTCACCAACCTGGACGTTGTGCACCCTTCCCGGTGGGATGACTCCCACCGATCTCGAGGCACATCCGACATTACCAAATACCGTCTATGCAATTTCGGGTTCGGGTGTTTATAAATCAACAGATAAAGGGTCATACTGGACATTGTTGCCGGGATTACTACCTAATATTCCAATCAATACGATTGTGTACGATAAAAATAGCAGTGAAGGACTTTATATCGGAACCCAGACAGGAGTTTTTTATAAAAATTCCACAATGTCGAACTGGGCTCCATTTAACACGAATCTGCCGGTAGTTGATGTAAGGGAACTTGAGATTTATTACAACAGCAATTCTTCGAACAATAAGATTGTGGCAGGAACATATGGCCGTGGACTCTGGAAGTCTGATCTTTATGCGGCTTCCACTGCAAATCCTGTAGCGAATTTCAGCCTGAACCCGGTGGTGCCATGCCAGGGACAGACAGTTCAATTGACGGATCTTTCAACAAACAGTCCCACTTCATGGACATGGTCCTTCACACCCTCGACCGTGACATTTGTGAATTCGACAAACAGCAATTCACAGAATCCCCAGGTTCAATTTAATACAACTGCTGCTTACACGGTTCAACTAATTGCAGCTAACTCCAATGGTTCTTCCGCCCCTTTCATAAAATCGATCTCTATAGGGGGAATCATTGCTCCCCGTTCGGAATCCTTTGAATCTGGTATTATTCCGGAAAGCTGGACCGTTGTTAACCCTGATGGTGGAATTACCTGGAAAACTACAACAGCCTATGGGAATGGAGTCAGTGCAAATGCGGCTTATATGGACTTTTACGATTATTATTCACCGAAAAATGGTCAGGTCGATGAAATGATTACGGAGCCAATAATTCTCACCGGCACTACAAAACCATATCTGACTTTCAAGGTTGCTTATCGTCCATATCCAGGTATAAAGGATTCCTTAAAAATTTTTATTTCAACGAATTGCGGAAATAGCTGGGGGTCAACACCGGTTTACAATAAGTCAGGCAGTGTGCTGGCAACAGGTGCAGATCTTACGACTCCCTTCATCCCGTCAGTTTCTGCCGATTGGCGTTTGGATTCGGTGAACCTGGCACCTTATACCAGTGGATCGGTAAAAGTTAAATTTCAAGCGATCAGCGGTTTTGGAAACAATCTTTACCTGGATGATATTTTTATTGGCGAACAGGTTCCTTTCATTGATGTAACAACTCCTAATGGGGGAGAAAGCTGGCAGCAAGGCACAACCCATTCTATAACCTGGACGGACAACATCAGCGAGAATGTTAAAATCGAATTGTACAAAGGGGGAACATACAATTCACTGATTGCCGCTTCAACTGCAAGCACAGGAACTTTTTCGTGGACAATTCCTTCTGTTCTGATTGCGGGAACCGATTACAAAATAAAAATTACAAGTGTTACAAATAGCGGAATTTATGATTTCAGTACATCGAATTTTTCCATTTCCTGCATCACTTTTATTGCGGGTTCCATTGCTTCAAACCAGAGTATTTGTAACAATACCGCACCTGCGCAGTTAACAGGAATATCACCTTCAGGTGGCAGCAGTCCCTATAGTTACCAGTGGCAGAGTTCTCCGGATAATGTGACTTTTACCGCGGTTGCCGGGGCGACAAATCTCAACTTTTCCCCGGGAATTTTGACTTCGACAACCTATTTTCGGGAGGTTCAAACTTCGTCAGGCGGCTGTGGATCGCTGAATACCAATACATTAATAATAACCGTTCTTTCAAACCTTCCGGTAAGCGTATCTGCCACTCCTTCTGCTAATCCGGTCTGCGCGGGGACTTCGGTCACCTTTACAGCCTCGCCGGTTAATGGCGGATCGACTCCCCTCTACCAGTGGAAAGTCAATGGCACAAATGCTGCAGGTGCCACCAATGCAACTTATTCGTATGTTCCATCAAACAATGATGCGGTTATTTGTGTGCTGACTTCAAATGCCATCTGTGCCACCGGCAATCCAGCCACTTCGAATACCGTGACCATGAACGTGAACCCGCTGCTACCGGTAAGCGTATCTGTTACCCCTTCTGCAAACCCCGTTTGTGCAGGAACTTCAGTCACATATACTGCCTCGCCGGTCAATGGAGGATCGACACCAACCTACAAGTGGAAAGTCAACGGCACAATAGTACCTGGTGCTACCAATTCGACCTATTCCTATGTCCCGATTAACAATGATGCGGTTATTTGTGTGCTTTCATCCAATGC
>CAIKNA010000099.1 GCA_903828645.1 uncultured Bacteroidales bacterium | reverse complement strand
ATTGTCCAGTTTGGCAATGAGCCGGGCAGTTACACAGGAACTGCAGGCTTTTCGGTCGACCACCTTTTTGAGCCTGATCAGTCCTTCCTGCAAACAGCCAAAGCCCCTTTGCCCCGCAAATGGGTCGGCCATGCCGACATGGTCATCCTTGCCGGTTCCTCTTCCGGGATGGGCAAGATTGGTAATGATGCATTGAGGATCAACCCCGGTGTGATTTACCAGAACCAGGGAGGGCTGAATTCGCTGCAGGTTGGCCTTAACCTGGCCAAATATGGCGTTCTCGTGGGGTTGTGGTATAAAGGCGCATTTGGAAATTACAACAACAGCATTTGTGCCTTTATGGCCGGGTATGGCGCTGATGTAGGCGGCAATATCGGGTTGAAGTTCACCTACAGTTACGACATGCAGATGACCGGCGCCCTGCAGGGTACGGGCGGGGCGCATGAGGTGAGCCTGATCCTGGATTTCAACAATGCAAGTATTTTCGGGGGTCAGTCCGGCAGGTCGGGGAGACAAAAAGGCGGGCATTTCGAAGGACAAACCCCATGGGAGTGCGCAACGTTTTAAACTAATTTGTAAGTTCCTCTGATCGTTCACTTCCTGGCGGGGTAGCAGGCATCATAAAAGTTATTAACAATCCCCCCACTTTTCCCCCTTTTCCCGATTAAGCTATAAAAAGCTTATGAAAACCACATTGTTGGAACCGGGAAAGTACTACCACGTGTACAACCGGGCAAAAAACGGCGATCCGTTGTTCGAAAACGAAGAAGCCTTCCGCTTCTTCCTTAAACTCTACCAGGCACACATTTGTCCCATCGCGGAAACCTATGCCTACTGCCTGCTCAGCGATCACCTGCATTTCCTCATCCGAATCCGGGATGATGCCGCCGGAAGCCTCTACAAACCTTTTGCACTGCTTTTCAATGGCTATTCAAAAGGCTATAACAGGCACAATGAAAAAGACGGGAAGGTCTTTCAATTCAAGCTTAAACGAAAGGAGATTAGGTCCACGACCAGTTTCCTGGAGATGATCCGGTATGTCAACCAGAATCCATGGCGTCATGGAGCCACCGAACACCCTGCGAATTACAGGTTCTCCTCGTTCCGGGCAACCATGACTGCCGGCCCGACCATGGTGGCAAAAGAACAGGTCCGCGAATATTTCGGCTCCCATGAAAACCTGGAAACGAACCTGCTCACCCTGGTCGATGAAACGACAATCAGGCCGTTGATGATGGAAGAGTAAAAAAGGTTTAAGTTTTAAGTTGTTAAGTTTTAAGTTTTAAGTTGTTAAGTTTTAAGTTTGGTCATGATTTCGGATTTAATTGTTGGTTTGTGTTTCCATGTGAGGGGAGGGGAGGCAGTTGTTCCCCTCTCCTCCGGAAGCGGGGTGAGGGTTGAATTGGTTTACAAGTAATGGTTGAGTTTTTATTTTATACCTTTAGTGAAAATCTATATCCCATGAAAATAGTCGGTTTAACCCCGATTCTGATCATTTTCTTAATTGTTTTTAGTGTCAGTCAGGCATGGTCTCAGGAGGTTGTGAAAATCACCGGGATTGTTCTCGACTCCCTGACGGGCAACGGACTGCCATTCGCGCAGATCTCCATTCAAAACAGCACCATCGGAACGGTTACAAATGAGGAGGGGCAGTTCAAACTGGATCTGCCGGTAACGTTTGTGAAAGATTCGCTCCTGGTAGCTTTTATGGGCTACGAAACGCTGAGATATCCAGTGTCAGGCCTCACCACCACTACCATTCGGCTTCAGTTGAAACCACACACACTGCTCCTGGCCGAAGTCGAGATCAAAGCCCTTTCCCCGGAAGAGGTGATCAGGCGGGTAGTGGCGAACATCCCCGGAAATTATGGTCGCGATTCGGTCATCCTCACTGCATTTATCCGCTCCCGGAAGTTTGCCGGCGGCAAACTGGCTGAATATACGGAGGCCATCGTCGAGGATTTGAAGACCGGTTACGAGTTGTACGATGCTAAAGATGTTAAGAAGAGAAACCGCCAGTCAAACATTCCGCTTTTACTGAAAGGGAGGGTCATCTCCGATACCAGCCTGGTGAACTCCATCGGGGACCTGGGAAAAAGTGCCGGATGTCTCGGGTGCAATTTCGTTCACGATTTTGTCGAATTTTACCATAATACCGTGCTCGACGAGAAACTGTTCCGGTTCTATACGTTCAAATTGGAAGAGCTGATCAAACCAGGTGGCGGAAAGATTTACCACATCTGGTTTGACCAGAAGAAAGGGGTGAAGGAGACCCTTTGGAAAGGAGAACTGATCATCAATGCAGCCGATTTTGCTCTGCTGAAAATTACCCAGAAACCGAGTTTCGAAGCATTTGAACAGTTCGGGAAGAAGAATAGTAAACGTCCCTTTACAATTTTAAACACTGCCGGGTGGATCGAGGATATGCCCATGATGGAATGGACCACTACCTATTCAGTCAGAAATGGCAGGTATTACCTGAATACCATCCATATTCAGAACTGGCTGACCTTTAACAACCCCGCAACGCGGCAGCAGGTGAAGTTTGCCCATAAAAACGAAGTGGTCGTGACAAATGCCACAAGTGACCCGGAAAAGATCAGGAACTTCAAAGGAGATAAATCAATCGGTGTAAACCAGCGCTGGGACCAGCTGGTTGGCAGGGCAGATGAACATTTCTGGGCAGGATACAACTATCTGCCCATCGAAGAAAAATTACAGGAAAGCCTGCAGAAACTGTCAAACAGATAAACAAATAATCTTTTTTTACCTGTCACCTGTCACGTGTCACCTGTCACCTGTCAAGTGTCACGCGTCACGTTTCACCTGTCACCTGTCACGCGTCACCCGTCACGTGTCACGCCTTCCCTAAATATCCATATTGTACTGTATCACCAACTCCATGCTCTCCAGTTCCAGTGCCACCAGGTTGCCGAACCCATCTTTCCCCGACAGGTAAGGCCCGTTGTCAAGGTCGATGAATTTGTAAACCCTGTTCCTGATCGACTGCATGATGAGTTCCATGTTTACGGGGACATGGCCGTGAACGATCAGCCGGCCGCCTATCTTTTCAGGAATGATCTCGTATTCGCGCAGCCATAGCATGGATTGCTGGTCCTCGTAAGGATTTTCATTCTTGAAATTCAGCCCGGCATGGACAAGTACAAAACGCTCCAGTTCCACATAATGCGGAAGGTTTCTCATCCATTCGATATAATCGGGAGGAACATCGCGGATGTGCGGCACATCGAAACTGGAAAGGGTAGGTTTTCCCCCGATTTCAAGCCATGACTTGTGTTTTTTATTGCCGAAATTATGCCACCAGGTGTTTTTTGATCGCTTTTCGGCATCGTAGAGTTCAACCATGAAATCCTCGTGGTTCCCCTTTAGTGCCGTCACATTGTATTCATCGCGCTGCAGGGAGCGTATGAAATCGATCACCCCTTTGGAATTTGGGCCACGGTCAACGTAATCTCCTAAAAAATAGATCTCATCATAACGCGAGGGCCTGATCAGTTCCATGACTAAGGAGGTAACGGTGTTCACACAACCGTGTATGTCGGGGATTACCCAGCGTTTTGGCATATCTTGGTATCTGTATCCCTCCCCGTCTGGTGAGGGCCGGGGGAGAGGCTATTTTTTCTTCCCCTGGTTCGCTACTTCATCCTCCAGTTTCTTGATGGTCTCCGGGTCGCCGAGGTAATAGTCCTTCAACAACTTCATCTGGTCATCAAATTCGAAAACATAAGGAATACCGGTAGGGATGTTGATGCCGACGATATCCGGGTCGGAGATGTTTTTTAAATATTTCAGGATGCCCCGAAGGCTGTTCCCGTGGGCGGCAACCACGATCTGCTTGTGTTTTGCGAGAGCCGGTTCCATCTGTTCCTTCCAGTAAGGCACAATTCGTTCAACCGTATCTTTCAGTGCTTCTGTTGCAGGGATGTCTTTAGGATCAACATCACGGTAACGATGGTCGAAACGCGGGTGGCGCGGGTCATCAAAATCGAGTGCGGGGGGGCGTACGTCGTAACTCCTGCGCCAGATCAGCACCTGCTCATCGCCATATTTTCCGGCAGTCTCCGCCTTATTGAGCCCCTGCAACGTGCCATAATGCTTTTCATTCAGGCGCCAGCTTTTTTCCACCGGGATCCATTGAAGGTCCATCTCCTCAAGCACCAGCCAAAGGGTGCGTATAGCGCGTGTGAGGTAACTGGTATAGGCAACTTTAAAATCAAAGCCAGCTTCTTTCAGGATCTTTCCGGCTGCGATGGCCTCACCGATTCCACGCTCGGATAAATCAACATCCGTCCACCCGGTAAAGCGGTTATCTTTGTTCCAGGTGCTCTGACCATGGCGTATCAATACGAGTTTGTTCATGTATAAAGGTTTTACATTACCCGGCAAAAATACAAAAATGTTGCTATTTTTCCTACCTTTGCCTTCCTTTAAGCCGTGCTTCATGAACAGTTATAAAAAGATCAACAACATCCTGGGCTGGATGGTGTTTGCCATTGCATCCACTGTCTATATCCTCACTTCCGAACCCACCATGAGTTTCTGGGATTGCGGGGAATATATTTCCACCGCCTTCAAACTGGAAGTCGGTCACCCTCCCGGTGCACCGTTGTTCCAGCTGATCGGCAGGTTTTTTTCCCTGTTCGCATTCGGCGATCTGACACATGTGGCACGCATGGTTAATACCATGTCGGCTCTTTCCAGCGGATTTACCATCCTGTTCCTCTTCTGGACCATCACCATGATCGCGAAAAAAATCATCATCGGGAAAGGGGAGATGACCAGCCAGAAAACATGGACCATCATGGGTGCCGCACTGGTCGGTTCACTCGCTTATACTTTCACCGACTCATTCTGGTTTTCGGCTGTTGAAGGCGAAGTGTATGCCATGTCCTCTTTTTTCACTGCCATTGTGGTTTGGGCTATTTTCAAATGGGAGGAACATGCCGATGAAAAACATGCCTACCGCTGGCTGATACTCATTGCTTACCTGATGGGGCTTTCCATCGGTGTCCACCTCCTCAACCTGCTGGCGATCCCGGCCATCACCTTCGTCTATTATTTTAAGAAATTTCCAAAACCCGGCTGGAAGGGAATGGTCATCACTTCGGTGCTTTCCATACTGATCCTTGCCGTGGTGATGTACCTGATCATCCCCTGGATCATAAAACTGGCAGGGCTGTTCGAGCTTTTCTTCATCAATACGGTGGGACTTCCCTTCAACTCCGGCACGATCATCTATTTCGTAATGCTGATCGGCACGATCCTCTGGGGGCTCTCCTACACCAGCAAGACGGGGAAACCGGTATGGAATGCCATCATCCTGGGAATAACTTTTATTGTGATAGGTTACTCCTCATTCCTGCTACTGGTGATCCGCAGCAATGCAGACACCCCCATCGATGAGAACAACCCCGAGAACGCCATGTACCTGCTGGCTTATCTCAACAGGGAGCAATATGGCGACTGGCCGTTGGTTTCAGGGCAGTATTACAACGCCCCCATTGTTGACCGCACCGATGGCAACCCGGTTTATGCCAAAGATCCCAAATCGGGTAAATACATCATCACAGATAAGCGCGAAAGGGCGATTCCTGTTTATGATTCCCGTTTCACAACGATCTTCCCACGCATGTGGGATCAGTCGGAGCCGCGCTTTGAGGATGAATATATCCGGTGGGGACATGTTACCGGGCATCCCGTCGAACTCCAGAATGGCGAAAAAAGCGAAACCCGCAATGTGCCTAACTTTTCCGAGAACCTCACCTTCTTCTGGAATTACCAGCTGGTTCATATGTATTACCGGTATTTCATGTGGAATTTTGTCGGCAAACAGAATGACATCCAGGGAATGGGAAACAAGCTCGACGGTAACTGGAAAAGCGGGATCAGGTTCATCGATCAGATGCGTCTCGGCCCCCAGGATATCCCCGAGAACCGCAGGAACAGGGGGAACAACAGCTTCTATTTCCTGCCGCTCCTGCTAGGGTTGATCGGGGTTTACTATACGATTCGAAAGGATAAAAAAAGCGCCTGGGTGATTTTCCTGCTCTTTTTCATGACAGGAATCGCCATTGTGCTCTACCTGAACTCCCATTCCCCCCAACCCCGCGAACGCGACTACTCCTTTGCAGGCTCCTTTTATGCCTTTGCCATCTGGATCGGGCTCGCAATTCCGCAACTTGTCGAGTGGCTTCATGCGAAGCTGGGCATTTTCAGTGCCCAGATTCTATCCGTGGTTTTCGGCATGGGTGTCGTGTCCATCATGGGCCAGCAAGGCTGGGATGACCACGACCGCTCCAACCGCTTCACATCGCTGGCAATTGCGGAGAATTACCTCAATTCGTGCGCCCCAAATGCCATTCTCTTCACCAACGGCGACAACGACACCTTCCCGGTCTGGTACGCACAGGAGGTGGAGGGCATTCGCACCGATGTGCGCGTGGTGAATCTCAGTCTGCTGAATACGGAGTGGTATATCGACCAGATGAAACGCAAGGCCTATGACGCCGACCCCGTGCCATTTTCCCTGACAAAGGAAAAGTACCGCCAGGGAACCCATGATGTTACCTATATCGTTGAAGAAGAGGGGCTGAAAAATACCTATGTTGATGTGAAGGCCCTGTTTGACATCATCGCCAAAGATGACAGCAAACTGAAGATGAATACTTCGCAGATCGGCATGATCGACTATTTCCCGACCAGGAAATTCATGGTCACCTATGATCCTGCGACACTCCTGAAAACCGCGAACATTCCTTCCCGGCTTGCCAGTCGTCTCGACACCATCCGCTGGGAATTCAAAGGCCAGGGAATTGAAAAAGCCAACCTGATGATCATGGACCTGCTTGCAACCAACAACTGGAAGCGCCCGGTCTATTTTGTGATGACCACAGGTGCAGATACCTACATCGGACTTGACAAGTATTTCCACCTCGAAGGACTTGCCTACAGGTTGTTGCCGGTACAGGCGCACCCTGTTGAAGGACAGATTGGCGAAGTTAATACAGACGTGATGTACGACAACCTCATGAACCGGTTTAAGTTTGGCAACATGAACAAAGGGGTTTACATTGATGAAACCAATGCCCGGATGGTCATGAACATGCGCGGACTCTACGGCCGTCTGGCTGATGCGCTGATCAGGGAAGGGAAGGCCGATTCTGCGAAAAAGGTTCTTGACCGCTGTTTCGAAATGATGCCTGAAACGGTTGTTGCGTATGACTTCTTTACCGTACCACTCCTTGGTGCCTACTATAAATCCGGTGAAACCGCCAAAGCCAATGCAATTGCTGAAAAACTATCGAAAAATGTCACGGAAGAGCTGGCTTACTACTTCTCTTTCCCCGACAAAGATCTTAAACCTATGGACATGAGCATCCAGGAAGGGGTGTTCACCATGCAACGGCTCAGCGCAGTGCTGAAAGAGGCCGGGCAGGATAAACTGGCGACACAGGCAGAGGCAACGCTCAAAAAATATTACGATCTTTACGTCGCAAAGGTTTACCAACCCTGAAAACCATGCATGCAGTAGGGCCGCCCTTCTTTTTCAGGTGGATAAGTCCTGAGTACCTTGTATGTGATCTTCCGGGAAGTGAGAAGGTCATCTATCTGACCTTCGACGATGGGCCCATCCCGGAAGCAACCCCGGAAATACTTGATATCCTGGCGAAATACGACGCTCATGCCACATTTTTTATGGTTGGCGACAATGTTCGCAAATATCAGGCCATTTTCGACGAAGTCCGCCGCCGGGGCCATGGGATTGGAAATCACACCTTTCACCATCTCAACGGGTGGCATACCCCTCCCGGAGCCTACATTGACGATGTGCACCGTTGCCGGGAATATTTCGACTCAAAGCTTTTCCGGCCGCCTTACGGGCGCTTCACCCCATCGCAATATTTTCTTCTGCACAAGCATTACCGGTTCATCCTGTGGTCGGTACTAACCTACGACTTTCACCGGCATGTCACACCCGTGCAATGCCTTGAATACGCCATCGGTCATACCCGCAGCGGTTCAGTCGTGGTTTTTCACGACAGTGTTAAATCAATGCCAAACGTTCGTTATGCCTTGCCCGGGGTTCTTGAACATTTTGTCAATCTGGGTTTCAGATTTCAAAGTATTGGTAAAATTTAATGATCATTTAAATGTATTAACGTTACATAAAAATATTCGATATGCTTACCAAGGATAAAGTGACTAACACGATTAAAAGTTTACCGGATTCCTTTACAATTGATGAGTTATTTGATCAATTGATTTTTATGGAAAAAGTCGAAGAAGGATACCAGCAATCCGAAACAGGCCGGGTCGTGTCAAATGAGGAGGTTAAAATGATAATCGATAAATGGTCAAAATAGTTTGGACTGAGATGTCAATTGAGGATTTAAAGGAAATATTTGAATATATTTCGGAGGATTCAATTCGTTATGCCACCATAACTGTTGATAAAATTTATCTCAGAGCTCAAGTCATTTCAGACAATCCTTATATAGGCTGGTCCCCGAGGTAAATGAAAAGCTGCTCAGAGAAATGATTTCTGACAATTAAAGGATTATTTACAGAATTAAAAACCAAGCTCAGGTTGATATTCTGAGAGTGTTTCATACCTCCAGATTACTCAGGAGGAAAAAGTTGAAATAAGTCAGAGTGCCCCGTCATCCGCGAAACTATAGTAAGTGTCATCCCCGATGATGATGTGGTCGAGGACTGTCACCTCCAGCATGGCACCGGCATCATGCAGCTTTTTGGTGATCTTGCAGTCCGCTTCGCTGGGGGTCACCACCCCCGACGGATGATTGTGCCCGAGGATGATCGAAGAAGCATGATGGTCGAGGCTGATTTTAAAGATTTTCTTTGGATCCACCACGGTGCCGGAGATGCCCCCTTCGCTGATGTTGCATTTTTTGATCACCTTGTTGGCCCTGTTGAGCAGGATGATCCAGAACTCTTCGTAAGGTCGGTCGCCGATGGTGCTCCGGAAGATTTCATAGGCATCGTGGCTGCTTTTTATTTTGTCGCGTACCAGAACCTCCGATTCGTTCCTGCGCCGGCCAAGTTCCATGGCTGCCAGGATGGTAATGGCCCTTGCCTGCCCGATGCCATTCACCCTGACCAGGTCGGTAATGCTGAGTTTTGACAGTTCGGCAAGGTTGTCGCTAGCAAGCCGCAGGATGTTTTTTGCCAGGTCAACAGCTGATTCGCTCTTCGTTCCCGAACCGATGAGGATGGCGAGGAGTTCTGCGTCGCTCATGCTGTGCCTGCCCTTGAGCATGAACTTTTCCCGTGGGCGGTCATCTTCAGCCCAGTTCCTGATAGTTGGATGATTGCTGTAAGTTTCCATGATTCTTTTCCTGCTTAATCGGGTTCGCAGGTAAAAGGTGATGCATGTGTTGAAACTTTTCCACTTTGCACTTTGCATTTTGATTTTGCACTTTGCACTTTGCATTTTCCTGCAGGTGGCAGGCTTATGGAGAAGATTCACTGTTATTTCAGCAGCCTGATCAGGGCAATTTCACAGGCAATGAAGAGGAGGGCAAGGAGGATGAACCATTTCCAGAGTGGCGTTCCCTGTTTGATCTGGTGTATTTCGCGCACCAGCGATGATTTTTTCTCCCTGAGGATGTGGATATCCTTCACCGGCAGCCGGTTGATTTGTTGTTCAAGTTCCGCAACAGAGAAGCAATTTAAATCTGATTCCTTGCGGTTGAAATTAAACGCAAGTCCCGCAACGGTTTTGGCCCCGTGGAGGACGTTATAAAAACCGGCATCATTAATCTGGTCATGGGTGATAAGGGATATGTTTGTTCCGAATTTTCTAATTTCAGGGATGACCTCATATCCCGATCCAGGTTTATTTAGTTTATATACATTCGTTTCAGGTAGTGAATCCGAGGGAATTTCAATGGTTGTATTTTCTCCTGTGATGTGATACAACGGATGGGAGGGATTGCTTAAGAGCGCAATTTTATACAACGTGGGAACGAAAATCATGTGTTTCGGGAACATGGTCCAGGCATCGTCGGCCGGGGCAGAAAAGATGTAAACCCGGCCTTTTCCGACGGGTGCCGAGATCAGGAACGGCTGATTGTTCTGAAGCTTCAGCAGCACTTCCTCCCCGCTCCTGATCTCCTGGAGCAACACATAATGTTTTTGAACCATCGGTAGGTCGATGTTATCCGGAAGCACAACTTTCCCGCTTCCGTTTTTCTCAAAAACATCATTGTAAATTGTGCTCTCAACATTGATAGCGGTAATTCGCTGTTTTACCGTATCTATCCCGGTATAGCCCGGGAGGCTGAAAAGTGATAACAGCGCATTGTACGAGTCCGTTTTGCCTTTCACCGGTGGAAAAACAACAAGGTTGCCTCCGGCCTGGAGATACCTGTTCAGCTCCTGCGCCAGACCTGATGAAATTTCCTCCGGGCTGTTTAAAATAAGCAGTGCATTCGCAAACAGGTTGCCATAATCGAGCTGCCTCACCTGGCTATTGGTAAAACGGATCGTGGAATCATTCTCAAACAGGGCGTTAAGGTAACTGTTTTCTCCTTTTTCATTGATGCAAAGCACAGGAATGGAGGGTAATACCGGATAGGAGAAGTAGAATTTGTCGTCGTAAACTATCGGGTAATCCACAATTTCAACCTGCCCGTACTGAATCCCTGATGTATTCTCCGTGAATGGCAATGTAACTTCCGTGGTTGCATTTGCACCTACCGAAAAACTGGAAAGGGCTTTTTGTACGTTATTGATGGTGAGTTTAACAGGGATCTTTTCCAGTGATTCGCCGGATGCATTGTGAATACGCACCCGCAGGCTCACCTGTTGCCCCGGCTGGTGAACCGGTGAAATGAAAAATACAGTATCGATGTAAAGGTTGTCCTTTTTTTCGGCGACCAAAGGAACCAGGAACCAGCTTACGGTCGAATCGGGTTTTGCCTGTACAAGAGAGGCGGTGTTTTTCTGGAAATCAGAAATAAGGTAGGCATCTTTACTTACCTTCTGATTATCTTCCAACAGGTCGTTTTGCCGTGTTATCACCTCTGGAATCATTCTGGAAGCGGCCGATACCTGCACCTCTTCGACCAGTTTGCGAAATTCTTCCTGGCTCACAAACCGCTGGTGCCGGCCTTCAAAATCATTGGTTAAAAGTTGGAAAAGATCTGACTGGGGATAAGCTGATGCAATTTCCAAGGCCTTGGTTTTTGCCACATCAATCAGTTTTCCTTCTGTCGCAATCGCCTCCATCGAAAAGGAGTTGTCGAGATAGATACTGACAGCACGTTGTCCGGTGAGTTTTTTTTGTTGCTTTGAAGCCGGAATATATGGTTGTGCAAAAGCGATGACCAGCGAGGCAATGGCCAGTAAACGGGCCAGGAGGATGAGAAGTTGTCTCAGTTGCGACTGCTTTTTTGTCTCCTGCTGGATTTCCTGAAGGTAATGGACATTAGTGAAATAGACCTTTTTGTATTTCCTGAAATTAAAAAGGTGTATCAGGATCGGGATTGCCAGCGCAGCAAGGGCGATCAGAAAAAACGGGTTGACAAATTGCATGGCCAAAGATAAAAAAAATCCCGGCAGGGTTGCCGGGATTTTTTTTATCTGGTAGGGGCGCATCACGATGCGTCCCAAAATCAACCCTGCCGGGATTTTTTTTATCCGGGTTTCGGAGAATTAAATCACTCCCTGGTCAAGCATGGCATTGGCAACCTTGAGGAATCCGGCTACGTTGGCACCCTTTACATAGTTTACATAACCTTCCCTGTCTTTGCCGTATTTTACGCAGGCTTCGTGAATGCTGCACATGATCTGGTGCAGGCGTTCGTCAACCTCTTTCATGGGCCAGGACAGTTTCATGGCATTTTGCGCCATTTCGAGTCCCGAAGTAGCTACACCGCCGGCGTTGACTGCTTTACCCGGGGCAAACAGGATCTTGTTTTCAAGGAACTGTTCAATAGCCTCAGGTGTGCTGGGCATGTTCGCCCCTTCGGCAACACAGATTACACCGTTTTTGATCAGGGTTTGGGCGTCTTCCTTGCCAAGTTCATTCTGCGTGGCGCAAGGCAGGGCGATGTCGCATTTCACCTCCCACGGGCGTTTTCCCTGGTGGAATTGTGCATTCGGGAACTCATAGGAATAAGGTTTCACGATATCCTGGTTGGAAGCTCTCAGCTCGAGCATGTATTCGATCTTTTCACCAGAGATCCCGTCAGGGTCATAGATATATCCATCAGGGCCGGAGATGGTAACAACCTTGGCTCCGAGTTCAGTGGCCTTGGTGGCAGCGCCCCAGGCTACATTTCCGAAGCCGGAGACGGCGACAACTTTACCCTTGAAGGTTTCGCCCTTGGTGGCCAGCATCTCTTTTGCAAAATAGACCGCGCCGAAACCTGTTGCTTCGGGGCGAATGAGGCTGCCGCCCCAGTTGAGCCCTTTGCCGGTAAGCACACCGGTATTTTCGCGGGCCAGTTTGCGGTACATGCCATAGAGAAATCCGATTTCACGGCCGCCTACACCAATATCACCTGCCGGAACATCTGTTTCTGGGCCAATCAGTTTCCAGAGTTCAAGCATGAACGACTGGCAGAAACGCATGATTTCGGCATTTGATTTTCCTTTGGGGTCAAAGTCAGAACCGCCTTTCGCGCCTCCCATGGGCAGGGTGGTGAGACTGTTTTTAAAAATTTGTTCGAATCCTAAAAATTTCAGAATGCTCAGGTTTACGCTGGGATGGAAACGCAGGCCGCCTTTGTAGGGACCGATCGCATTGTTAAACTGAACCCTGTATCCCAGGTTTACCTGTACTTTGCCACTGTCGTCAACCCAGCAAACCTTGAAGGTTAAAATACGATCTGGCTCCACGAGGCGGTCGATGATATTCGCCGATTCGAAGTGAGGGTTCTCATTGTATACCTCTTCGATGGATTCCAGTACTTCTCTTACTGCCTGGAGGTACTCTTTCTCGCCCGGATGCTTTTTCTCCAGGTCGTTCATGATTTTCTCTAAGTTCATTTGATTCAGTTTTAATGATTAATGACCAGTTGTAAAAATATAGGTAAAGTATTAGTATTGTGAATGAAATAACATTCCCAAAGTTACGGAGTTCTCTCCGACTGACCAAACAAAACCACATAAATATTTCAGGAAAATTACTTTTGGATTTTCCTTGTCAGTTTGCCTTTGACAAAGAAATTGGTTACATCCGGAGTGCCGTCGGGTCGGTAAAAAACCTCCTCGCCATCCTTCTCATTCTTCGTATAATGTGTCACCTGTTTCGCAGTGCCATTTCCGTAAAATGTCTTTTGAAAGCCTGTTCCTCGTTTAAAAGTTCCCTCCCCGACGATCATCCCGGAGGGATCATAATAGAGCCAGAACCCGTCAAGATCGCCGTCGATATAATTTCCTTCAAATTTCAATGATTTGTTTGGGTAATATTCTGCATAACGGCCATGCAAAACACCTTTGCGGTAATGACCTTCAGAAGTCATGTTTCCCTCATCATCCCACCCTGTCACCGGCCCGTCGAGCACCCCCCCCGAATAATGTTGCTCTGCCTGCACTTTTCCGTTCAGGTGGTAGCTGCGAAGCACTCCGTCAATAATATTATTCCTGTATGTGCATACCGTCTGGATATTGCCGTTTTCATCCCAATAAGCGGCCCTGCCTTCATATTTGCCGCCAACCATGCCGATCTCGGATTTTTTACTTCCGTTGGGCCAGTATTCTGTTTTGGTCCTTGAACAGGAAACAAGAAGGATGGCTGTCAGGATAATTAAAAAATATTTGCGGGTCATCATTGGGGCTGGTTGAAAATATCGATGGTGCCCTCTATGCCGTTGATGAGCATCTGAACTGCGATAACAGCCAGGATGAGCCCCATGATGCGTGAAACCACCTTCAGCATGCTGGGGTTGATTTTAAGGGCGATTATGCGTGAAGAGATGAACAGGAGGTAGGTGATCAGGCACATGATCCCGAAGATGACAATCACCAGGATAACGTTGGAGATCGATTTTTCAGCGCCTACGAAGTTCATGGCGGTTGAGATGGTGCCGGGTCCTGCAAGCAGGGGGATTCCAAGCGGGGTGATGGCCATGTCGTGGGCTATTTTCATCATTTGTTCCTTTTCATCCGGCGATTGTGCATGGATGGGATTTTCCTTTGAGTTGAGCATCTGGAAACCGATGATGAATACGATAATCCCGCCTGCGATCTGAAAGGCCGGGACAGTGATTCCGAAAAGCCGGAAAATGATGTGCCCGAATACACAGAAGATGGCAATGATCGTGAAAGCGGTGATGGTTGCCCTCAGCGCAACCTTGTTCTGGGTTTTTTTATCAAAATCCTGTACCATGCCCAGGAATATAGGGATGTTGCCTATGGGGTTCAGCATGGCAAAAAACCCCATGAACACCGTGATGCCGTGTAAGTAAAGATCATGTATCCTCATTGTTATAAGTTCTTTTAATGTTTGTTTGCGTAGGTAGTTGATTGAAGGAGAAACTCCTTTAAAACCCTTCCTGAGAGAGGATTTGAGGCGTCCATCCGTTCGGGATGCCACTGCACGCTGAGTAAAAAAGATTTCCCCCCCGGGTTCTTCCATTCGAGGCCCTCCACCAGGCCGTCCTCCGAAAAAGCATTGGCCGAAAGCAGGGGTGACAGGCGGTCAACCGCCTGATGATGGTTCGTGGTAACCTGCGCTGAGTCGCATCTGGTGATGTTTGCAAGCAGGGTCCTTCCCCTCACCCTGACAGCGTGGAAGCAATGCAGGTAATCATCGCACTGGTGGATGACAGATGATTTAACATCTTTCGGGATGTCAACCACCAGGGTTCCGCCAAAATAGACATTCAGGATCTGGTGACCACGGCAAATACCAATGATGGGCATTTTCAGGGCCAGAGCCTGCGCAATGAGAGCCATTTCCAGACTGTCGCGGTGGGGGTTCATATCGGTGCATCTCAGGGTGTCGTATTCCTTGCCATACCTGCCGGGATATACATCTTCACCGCCGGTCAGAACCAACCCGCTGCACTGGCATAGCTGCCTTACGGCAGAAGCGATGGGCAGGATGTAGAGGTCGATGGTTTCAATTTGAGGATCCGCCCGTTTCAGCCAGTTTACGTAATTTGGAGAGGCTTTTGAAATGGCTATCTTTAAGGGTGTCGGTTGACAATATGCCTGCTGCAGGTATACGAAAGCTGCCAGGATACTGATAAAGTGGTAAATACCTCTTTTATTTGTTGGTTGCCCGGGATACATATAAATTAATGTCGTTTAATTCGATTTGAAATTGGTTTACGAAATTAAAGAAAGTTGCACGAAGTTCCACGAAGAAAACACAGAAGTTACACGAAGGACAAACAAAGTTACGTGAAGGATAGTGAAAAACATTTCAGAGATGTCTTTTTTCTTCGCGGCTTTTCGTGTCTCCTTCGTGGCTCTTCGTGTAACAACTTAAGCAAAAGGATACCTTAAAACCGATGAAAGCATTCAGTCAGGGCTATGTATTCTGAAGCATATGCACCGGAGGCAGCGCGGATTACCAGCTCCGAATTTTCAGGATGAGCGAGGTTGTTTCGTGTAAATTCAAGCAAGGTCCTTTTGGGGGGATTTGAAGGTTTAGGGAAAACAACCAGCCGTCGTGATGGATAGAGGTTGTTTTCCGAACAAGTCAATTCAAACCGGCCAGCTTCCTGGCAGGGTAAAATAATTGAAAAGGATCCATCCGGTGTGAGGAGGAAGCTTACAACGCGTACCAGCTCAACAAGCGAAAGTGTCTCGTCGTGCCTTGTCTGGTTTATCCTTGCAGAGGGAGACTTTAATGAATTGGAATAAAAGGGAGGATTGGTGATGATGCAACCGTAGACCGATGCTGTTTTGCAGGAAAACGACTGGATGGAATCGTGAATGGCCGAGAGGCGTATAGGCCAGGGACTGTTTGAAAAATTGTTTTGAGCTTCCAGGACAGATGGCTGGTCGATATCGATGGCTTCAATGGAAGCTCCTGATTTTTGTGCCATCATCAGGGCCAGCACGCCGCAACCGGTTCCGATATCAAGGATTTTCTGACCCGTGCCGGGGTTCGCCCATGAACCCAGTAACATGGCATCGGTGCCTACCCGCAGGGTGCTTTGTTCATCTTCAACCGTAAATTGCCGGAAGTGGAAAGCCATAAATCTGCTTACAGGTAGATTTCTATCAAACCCGCAGGCGCTTCGATCATCAGCACCTTTTTTTTTCTGTCAACTTTTTGAATGATATCATCGACGATCGGGATGAGGATCTCTTTTTCACCGTGTTGTACCTGGAACAGCGACTGGTGCGGCAATTCGAGGATGTCGCCGATCACACCGATGTTTCCGTGATTCTGATCAACCACCTGGAAACCGATAATTTCATGATAATAAAACCGGTTGCCTTTCAAAGGGGGAAGTTCTGTAATCGGAAGGTACATTTCAAGCCCCTGCAGACTCTCAGCATCCTCCAGCGTATTAAAGTCTTGAAACTGGACAACAGCCTTCCTGTTGTGCTTCAGTTCAAGGGCTGCAATAAAAAAAGGAATCCGTTCACCATGTAGATCGAGGTAAACGGATTCCAGTTTTTGATAGGTTTCAGGATCATCAACATCCAGATGAACCATGACTTGACCTTTATTGCCATGAGTTTTCAGGATTTTCCCCAGGTAATAAAAGTCATCCTTATTCATTTGGTACGGCGTTTCAATACTGCCAATTTACAATGACATGCATGTATTTCGGGCGAAGAATTTTAACAACCGGTTAAGCTTCAGGTGCGATTTCCGGAGTTTCGGTAGCGGTTTCAGCGGAGACTTCCGGTGCAACTTCAGCTGCGGGAGCTTCAACAACTTCGGCCACAGGGGCTTCAACAACTTCGGCCACAGGGGCTTCAACAACTTCGGCTACAGGGGCTTCAACAACTTCGGCTACGGGAGCTTCAACAACTTCACCAGCTTCAGCGGCTTTTGCAGCCTCGGCGGCTTCAGCAAGCTCAGCGACTTTTGCGGCAAGTGCAGCTGCGGCGGCTTCCCTGGCTTCGGCTGCCTGGGCGGCTTCATCCAGACGGACTTTGTTCAGTTTTTTTGCAATGGCTTCAGCTTTGGCTTCGTTGACCTTAACTTCATCGGCCAGTTTCTTTTTACGGGCATCCTTGAGGTTCAGATCCTCTTCGTTTTTCTTGCTGGAGATTTTAAGGCGCTTTTCATCGAGCCAGGTCTGGAATTTGACATCAGCCTGTTCCAGGGTCATGGCACCTTTCTCAACACCTTTCAGAAGGTGGTTTTTATACATCACACCTTTGAAGGCCAGGATGGCTTTCACGGTATCGGTAGGTTGAGCGCCTTTCTTCAGCCAGTCGAGGGCCTTGTCGAATTCGAGCTCAATTTCTGCGGGTTTTGCAACAGGGTTATAGATGCCAATTCGTTCTATGAACTTTCCGTCACGTGGTGCACGACCATCCGCAATAACAATGTGGTAAAAAGCTTGTCCCTTTTTACCTCTTCTCTGTAATCTGATTTTGGTTGGCATTTGTTAAATGATTGATTGAATGAAATATTGAATTGATTGATAAAGGGGTGCAAAATTCGGCATTTTTTTTGAATTATCCAATTAAATTAATCGTTGGGGTGAAAAGTTGGCTTTTGATGTTTCGCATTTTGATGCAGGGTTGTGCTTTTGCGGTGATAAAAAAACCACATAGGCACATAGGGCACAATAGAAACGCACATAGGAATATCTGAAATACCGGGTTGTTGAGGAAACCCGCCGCACAATAAAATATCAGCAGGATTCCGTATGATTCGATTATTTCACGAAGTTCCATGAAAAATTTCACGAAGTTCCACGAAGAATTTCACGAAGTTCCACGAAGAATTTCACGAAGTTCCACGAAGAATTTCACGAAGATAACAGAACTGACACGGGAATCCATTTAGCAACATGAAAATCCAGGAAAAATCAACATGGTCAAATGCTTAGCCGCTCACATGTCACTTGTCACTTGTCACTGGTCACCTGTCACCTGTCACCTGTCACCCGTCACCCGTCACTTGTCACCCGTCACTTGTCACCCGTCACCCGTCACCCGTCACTTGTCACTGGTCACCTGTCACCTGTCACCCGTCACTTGTCACTTGTCATTTGTCACCCGTCACCCGTCACTTCCCAAACTTAATAAACTTGTCGCTCTTCGTGCTGCAAAACGCGCACGAGGCTTCCGGTTTTAAAACATCGTATGTGTTTCCGCACTTCGGGCAAACCCAGTAAACTTTAGGCAGCGTATCAGCTTTTTTTGCATTCAGGGCGGTGAGGGCATTCTGGTACATCACCTGGTGTTTCTTTTCAGTATCCATGGCCCAGCGGAAAGACTTAACAGCAGCCTGGGCATCTTCTGCTTTGGCGGTGGCGATAAACTCCGGGTACATCGTGGTCATTTCGTAGGTTTCGCCCTTGATGGCAGCTTCAAGGTTCTCCCCGGTCGATTTAACTTCAAACGCGGGCTTGACGGGATCAGCCTTTTGTCCCATTTTTTCTAAAACACTCTTATGGTTCGCGGCGTGAATTTCTTCGGCTTTTGAAGTTGCCTCAAACAGAACTGCGATGTACACCAGGTGCTCTTCCCTGGCCTTTATGGCATAGGCTGCGTACCTGGCGCTGGCAGTCGATTCTCCTTTAAATGCGGACTGAAGGTTTGCGATGGTTTTGTCGGCCCCGCCGGCAATGGAATGTTGCCCTGCTCCAACTATCAGGAGGAGACAGAACAGGATCATGTTTTTCATAACAAAAGGATTTTAGGTTATCGGTTTTTTATAAATGTCAGTTCTGTTTTTCATCAGTTTAATCCGGTAAGAATCAGCTTCAACACAAATCCCCGTGGAGGAAATAATCACAACCCGATCATGTATTCGATAACCAGCGTACCCCCCAGGTAACCGGTAACTGAGACAAAGACGAAAGCAATGAAAAAGAGTCCGAGGGAGAGGTACTTCAAATTTGTCGTCTCTTTGTTCAGGTAGTTGATCACGATCCTTGTAAGGGTTGCAACAATGATCGAAATCAGGGTGGCGATGGCGTAATACTCATGTTTCTCCCGCATGACACCTGCTTCGCCTTCCATGGGGCTCGTGAAGAAGTAACCTGATCCGAATGCCAAAACAGCACCCGCCATTCCAATGATTTCCAGCCAGTAAGCAGCCCTGGACAACCAGGGTTCCTTTTTAACAACCAAGGCAAGGAGGTCGAAGAGAAAACCAACAGCAATGATGGCGATAGGAAAATGGACCAGCATGGGATGAAAATGACTTGGCTCGAACATATTTGTTTAATTTTTAACAAATGTAGTGTAAAAGTAATTTATCAACAACCTTAATTCGGTGGCGATTTTAAAATAATTTTACAATCCGGTTCCACACGCTTTATTTGTTTCCTGTCCATGGTTGATTTTATTCATTTACACCTACATACACAATATTCAATTCTTGATGGGGCCTGCCGCATCAGGGAAATGGTTGGAAAAGCGGTCAGCCTGGGCATGAAGGGCGTTGCTGTAACCGATCACGGCAACCTGTTTGGCACAATGGAATTTGCCGAAGCCGCTGCAAAACAAAAGGATTTTAAACCGATTTTCGGATGCGAAACCTATGTAGCCCATCGCAGCCGGTTTGAAAAAACAGAACTGACCGACCGCAAAGGTGACCACCTGATTTTACTTGCAAAAAATGCAACCGGGTACAAAAACCTGCTCAAACTGATCTCTTTTTCCTGGACCCAGGGCCATTATTATAAACCCCGGATTGACAAAGAGTTGCTAAAACAATATCATGAAGGGCTGATCGCTTCCTCGGCATGTCTTGCGGGGGAGATCCCCCGGGCGATCCATGCGGGAAATGTAGCGAAAGCAGAACAGGTTGTTCTCGGATACAAGGAATTATTCGGCGACGATTTTTACCTGGAGGTTATGCGCCACCCTGCAACGGATCCCACACGTGAAAGTGGAGTCTACGAGCGGCAGATGGCTGTGGAAAAGGAGATTGTAAAGCTGGCTCGCAAGCACCAGGTGAAGCTGCTGGCAACAAATGACGTGCATTTCTTAAACGAGGTTGATGCGGAAGCCCATGACCGGCTGCTTTGCGTGAATACAGGCAAGTTCATGGATGACCCGGACCGCATGCGTTATACCGGCCAGGAGTGGTTCAAGTCAAAAGAGGAGATGAACAAACTCTTTGCTGATATTCCTGAGGCACTGGAGAATACGATCGAGGTTCTCGGAAAGGTTGAATCTTTCAGCCTCTACAAAGACCCGGTCATGCCCGATTTTCCATTGCCGGAAGAATTTTCCGATCCTGATGAATACCTGAGGCATATCACTTACGAAGGCGCAAAAAAACGTTATCCTGATCTCACACCCGAAATTGTTGAACGCATCGATTTCGAATTGGCTACCGTAAGGAAGATGGGCTATCCCGGCTACTTCCTGATCGTCCAGGATTTTTTAAATGCCGCAAGGGAGATGGGTGTCTCCGTCGGTCCCGGCCGTGGGTCAGCCGCCGGATCGGTTGTAGCCTATTGCATCCGCATCACGGATGTGGATCCGCTGAGGTTCGATTTACTGTTTGAGAGGTTTCTTAACCCCGACCGTGTTTCCATGCCAGATATCGACATCGATTTCGATGAAGATGGCCGCGACCGTGTACTCAAATGGGTTGTTAAAAAATACGGACCGGAAAAGGTAGCGCAGGTGATTACCTTCGGAACCATGGCTGCCAAGGGAGCCATCCGCGATGTGGGTCGTGTTCAGCGGTTGCCGCTGGATGAGGTTGGCCGTCTCACCAAACTTGTTCCGACCCGGCCTGGAATTACCCTGAAAACTGCCTATGAGGAGGTTCCGGAATTAAAGGCAGCGAGGTCGTCGTCGAACAAACAGATAGCTGAAACACTCCGGTTTGCCGAAAGTCTTGAAGGGTCTGTCCGCCAGACAGGCATACATGCCTGCGGGATCATCATCAGCCGCGACAACCTCATGGAACACATCCCGGTGACGACCTCAAAGGAATCGGATTTGCTTGTCACCCAATTCGACGGTGAGTACATCGAAAAGGTGGGAATGCTGAAGATGGATTTCCTGGGGTTGAAAACCCTGTCGATCATCAAGGATGCCGTACAGAACATCCGCAATTCGCGCGGCATTGAGGTTGACACCGAAAACCTCCCCTTCGACGATGCCGAAACATATGAACTTTTCAGCCTGGGAAAAACGACCGGCATCTTCCAGTTTGAGTCGGATGGGATGAAAAAATATCTGAGAGATCTGAAACCCAATAAAATTGAAGACCTTATTGCCATGAATGCGCTCTATCGGCCCGGTCCCATGGACTACATTCCCAGTTTCATCGCGCGCAAACACGGAAGGGAAAAAATTGCCTACGACATCCCGGTGATGGAGAAGTACCTCAAGGATACTTACGGCGTTACGGTATACCAGGAGCAGGTGATGTTGCTGTCGCAGGAGTTGGCGGGATTCACCAAAGGCCAGGCCGACTCATTGCGCAAAGCCATGGGTAAGAAGATCGAGGCCATGATGGAGAAACTGAAGCCGCAATTTTTTGAGGGTTGCATGCAAAACGGGCATGACCTGGCGGTTGTTACCAAGATTTGGAAGGACTGGGAAGCATTTGCCAATTATGCCTTTAATAAATCACATTCGGCATGTTACGCCTACCTGGCATACCGGGAGGGATGGCTCAAGGCACACTATCCGGCTGAGTTCATGGCGGCGGTGCTAAGCCGCAACCTGACCGAACTGAAGGAAATCACCCTCTTCCTCGACGAATGCAAACGCATGCACATTCCCGTGCTTGGGCCTGATGTGAACGAAAGTTCCACGGCATTTGTCGCCAATAAAAGAGGGGAGATCAGGTTTGGGATGGCAGGGATTAAAAATGTGGGTGAAGCTGCGGTTAAAGCCATTGAGACAGAGCGCATTGCAAATGGGCCTTATGCCACTATTTTTGACATGACCCGGCGGATAAACTCCCACATGGTCAATAAAAGATGCATGGAATCGCTGGCCAAGGCAGGTGCATTCGACTGTTTTGAGAATACCCACCGGGCACAGTACTTCTACCAGGAAAACAGCGATGACCTGATCTTCCTGGAAAAAATCATCCGCCATGCAACCGATTACCAGGCCCGCAAGGACTCCATCCAGCAGTCTTTGTTTGGTGAAGCGGAGGAAATCCACTTTAAGGAGATTACATTGCCCGAGTGCCGGCCATGGTCAAAGCTGGAACAACTGAAATTCGAGAAGGATGTTACCGGTTTTTACATGAGCGGCCATCCCCTTGACGACTATCATTTTGAACTGGAACAATTTTGCAACAAAACCATCGAAGACCTCAAACATGATCTTAAATCGCTGAAGGGCAAGGAGGTTACTTTTGCGGGGATTGTGATTGAGGCAAACCATAAGGTTGGAAAGACGGGTAAACCTTATGGCTCCTTTGTGGTTGAAGATTATTTCAATTTCATCTCCATCACCATGTTTTCAGAGGAGTACCTTAAATGGAAACACATGCTGGAAGAGGGGCAGTATGTGTTTCTGAAGGCCCGCATCGAATCACGGTTCGACAACCCCGACCAGATGACGATCCGCATCAACCAGGTGATCCTGCTGTCGGAGGTCATGGAGAAATTTTCAAAGGTGCTTTCTCTTACCCTCATGCTCAATGAACTTACCGTGGATACAATCCATCACCTTCACCAGGCGGCAAAAAAGTTTCATGGCAAATGCCGCATGCGCATCAGGGTCCATGATCCCGATGATAACGTGACCATAGATCTGCCATGTAAAAAGTACCGGGTAAACCCGAAGGAGATGATACAGGCACTGGAGGAGTTGCCGGAAGTTCATGTAAGGGTATTTGGTGATGCATAAGCGATAAGGACAATTTACGATTTACGATTTACGATTTACGATTTACGATTTACGATTTTGGGATTGTTCGCGTTCACCTGATTGCCTGTTTATTCTCAAATGATTTTTGTAATTTTGCTGTTTGGATTTATACACACTTTTAAAGTATTTTCATATGTTCGAGATCTTAACTGATTCAAATTTTGAGGAAAAAATTGTAAAAAGCGATAAGCTTGCAGTTGTTGACTTGTCAGCCGAATGGTGTGGTCCCTGCCGGATGGTATCCCCGATCATCCATGAGCTGGCAACAGAGTATGAAGGCCGTATCGTGGCCGGCGAGCTCAATGTGGATGACAATCCCACCACCACCGCTTTGTATAAGGTCAGGAACATCCCAACGGTGCTTTTCATCAAAGGAGGCCAGGTTGTTGACAAACAGGTAGGTGCGGTTCCCAAGGCATCCTACAAAGCAATGATTGAAAAATACATCTGACGATTTAACCTTGCGAAATAGCGAAGCCTGTGTCCAATACCATTGAGCAGAGTCGCCTGGAGCAATTCTCCTCGCTGGAATTTCTTGCCCGCCAGGTTGTGGAGGGGTTCATCACCGGTTTGCACAAAAGTCCCTTTCATGGCTTTAGTGTTGAATTTGCAGAGCACCGGTTATACAACCCCGGCGAATCGATCCGTTCGATCGACTGGAAACTTTACGGGCGTACCGACCGCCTCTACACAAAACGATATGAGGAGGAGACGAACCTGCGCTGCCAGGTGTTTATTGACAACTCATCATCCATGTACTACCCGGTTCTGACGAAACCCGACATCGACCATCCAAATAAAATCACCTTTTCCGTATATGTTGCCGCAGCCCTGATCTATCTTTTCCGCAAACAGCGGGATGCTGCCGGGATCAGTGTGTTTTCCGACGAAGTGGAGTTGCACACCCAAACGAAGTCAAACCCGGTTCATCACCGTTACCTCTATGCCGAGTTGGAAAAACTGCTTATTCCCCGCCCACCTGAAGTTCAAAAGGGCACCAACGTGGCCCGGACCATTCATGAACTGGCTGAACGGATTCACAAACGCTCGCTGGTTATCGTTTTCAGCGACATGTTCGATAAAACCGCACAACCGGAAGAGTTGTTTTCGGCCCTGCAGCATCTCAAACACAACAAACATGAGGTGATCCTGTTCCATGTAGTTGATAAAAGCAAGGAACTTGATTTTGAATTTGAAGACAGGCCCTACAAGTTTATTGATATTGAAACCGGGGAACAACTTCGGGTTCATCCTTCAAAACTCAGGGAAAAATATGTGGAGTCTCTTGCCCGGTTCCGAAGCGAACTGAAACTCCGGTGCGGACAGTACCACATTGATCTGCTTGAAGCGGATATAAACGCAGGTTTTGAACAGGTACTGCTTCCATACCTTGTCAAAAGAAGCAAGTTGTTTTAACCTTCCCTTAATTTTACTAATTTTGCCGCTCATTATAAAGCTGCAGAAATGATGGAAATTGCTTCCAAATACGACTCTTCCGGGGTTGAAGACAAATGGTATGATTACTGGATGAAAGAGGGTTTTTTTCACTCTGTTCCCGACGAACGCGAACCATACTGCATCGTGATCCCTCCGCCAAATGTGACGGGTGTGCTGCACATGGGCCACATGCTCAATAATACCATCCAGGATATTCTCGTCCGCCGGGCGAGGATGATGGGAAAGAACGCCTGCTGGGTTCCGGGAACTGACCATGCATCCATTGCCACCGAAGCAAAAGTCGTTTCGAAACTCAAAGAGCAGGGCATCGACAAATCCACCCTGACACGTGAACAGTTTCTCGAACATGCCTGGGAATGGAAAGCCAAATATGGTGGTATTATCCTCGATCAGCTGAAAAAACTGGGAGCTTCATGCGACTGGGAGCGAACCCGTTTCACCATGGATGAGGCTTTGCACGATTCCGTCATTGAAGTATTCATCGATCTGTATAACAAAGGGCTCATTTACCGCGGCATCCGCATGGTCAACTGGGACCCGAAGGCGCTCACGGCGGTTTCGGATGAAGAGGTGAATTACAAGGAGGTCAATTCAAAACTTTATTACGTTCGGTACAGGGTGGAAGGTACCCAGGATGACTGGGTCACGATTGCAACGACCCGTCCGGAGACCATTCTCGGGGATACCGCCATCTGTGTCCATCCCGAAGATGATCGTTACCGGCAGCTCTCCGGGAAAAGAATTCTTGTTCCCCTGATCAACCGTTCGATCCCGGTTATTTTTGATGAATATGTCGACCGGGAATTCGGCACCGGTGCTCTTAAAGTGACTCCGGCGCATGATGTCAACGACTATAATCTCGGACTTAAATATAAACTCGAAGTCATCGATACCTTCAACCCGAATGGCACCATGAGTGAGGCCGCAAAGCTGTTTGTGGGTGAAGACCGGTTCGCGGTGCGGCGGAAAATCACAGAAGAGCTTAAAAACGATGGCCACCTGGTGAAAGTTGAGGAATACACCAATAAAGTTGGTTATTCAGAGCGTACCGATGAAGTGATCGAACCGCGCATCTCGGTGCAGTGGTTCATGAAAATGAAAGAACTGGCAAAACCGGCACTCGACCTGGTGGAAGACGACACGATCCTGTTTCACCCGTCAAAATACAAGAACATGTACCGCCATTGGATGGAGAATGTTACCGACTGGTGCATCTCCAGGCAGTTATGGTGGGGACAGCGGATACCGGCATACTATCTCCCGGATGGAACATTCATCGTCGCCAAAACCAAAGCGGAAGCGCTTGCCATTGCTCAATCGAAAATCGAAAATCGAAAATCGAAAATTGTGCTGAATGACCTCCGACAGGATGAGGATGTGCTTGATACCTGGTTTTCGAGCTGGCTCTGGCCGATCTCGGTATTTGACGGAATCCGGAATCCGGATAACCCCGACATAAAATACTATTATCCGACAAACGACCTGATCACCGCCCCGGAGATCATCTTTTTCTGGGTTGCCAGGATGATCATGGCGGGTTGGGAATACCGGAGGGAGGTCCCTTTTAAAAATGTTTATTTCACGGGGATCGTACGCGACAAGCAGGGCCGGAAAATGTCGAAAATGCTTGGCAATTCTCCCGAACCCCTCGACCTCATCAGGAATAACGGCGCCGATGCCGTGCGCGTGGGCATGTTGCTCTGTTCACCGGCCGGGAACGACTTGCTGTATGACGATGCCCTTATCGAACAGGGACGGAATTTCTGCAATAAATTGTGGAATGCCATGCGGCTCGTAAAAGGGTGGCCGGTGGATGAATCCATTGCCCGGCCTGAAGTGAACAGGGTTTCGGTTGATTGGTTCAACGCGGTATTCAATGCATCTTTGAAAAACATCAGTGCATTGTACGATGACTACCGCTTGTCGGAGGCCCTGATGGCTTCCTATAAACTGGTGTGGGACGATTTTTGCTCATGGTTCCTGGAAATGATAAAACCGGCCTATCAGCAACCAATCGACAGCCCTACCTATATGGCGGTGACCGGGTTTTTTGAAAAACTGCTGAAAGTGCTTCACCCGTTCATGCCCTTTATCACCGAAGAGATATGGCATATCCTGGCTGACCGGACCGCGGGGGAATCCATAATGCTGAGCAGTCAGCCTGTACCGGAGGAATATGATCAGAACCTGATAGACAAGTTTGTTTTTGGCGAAGAGGTGATCATGGCCATCCGGAATGCCCGCAAGGAAAAGAACATTCCACAGAAGGAGAGCATCTGCCTGTTCATCCGTAAAAACAACAGCGAACTGCCGGATACCACCTTCGATGGCCTTGTGGTTAAACTTTGCAACATCAGCGAACTCGGTTATGTCGATGAAAAGGTTGACGGTTGCCTCTCTTTTGTTGTTGGTTCTACCGAGTTTTTTATTCCGCTTACAGGTAAAATCGATGTGGCGGAGGAGATGAATAAGCTGGAAGAGGAGCTGGCCTATACAACCGGCTTTTTAGGCAAAGTCATGCAAAAGCTCGGCAATGAGAGTTTTGTGAAGAATGCACCCGCATCGGTTGTTGAATCGGAACGCAGGAAGCAGGATGATGCCGAAGCCCGGATCAGGGTACTTGAAGAGCAAATCCGCGGATATAAGGAAAATGACAACCACTAAGGCACTGAGATCACATAGAAGCACTAAGTTATTAATAATTGTTTGACTAAATCCGATTCATATGAAAAACATAGATAAAACGAAACCCGTTATGGTAACCGGGGCAACCGGTTATGTGGCCGGCTGGCTCATCAAAAAATTGCTGGACGATGGAATCACCGTGCATGCCACCGTGCGCAATCCCGGAAATAAAGCGTCACTCAAATACCTGGATGCCCTCGCTGCAAAGGTGAAGGGAACCATCAAATATTTTAAAGCCGACCTGCTCACCGAAGGTGCCTTTGATGAGGCAATGAATGGGTGTGAATTGGTTTTTCACACAGCTTCGCCATTTACCTTCAGGATCAAGGATCCGCAAAAAGACCTTGTAGACCCGGCACTGGTCGGGACAAGGAACGTGCTTGGATCTGTTAACCGCACCGAATCAGTCAAACGTGTGGTGCTGACCAGCAGTTGCGCCGCCATCATCGGGGATGCAAAAGATTGCCTTGGATACCCGGATGGCATTGCTACCGAAGAACAATGGAATGTCACATCCACAGTCAGTCACCAGCCTTATTCCTATTCGAAGACAGTTGCCGAGAAAGCAGCCTGGGAGATCAGCAAGGCTCAGCACCGCTGGGACCTGGTTGTTATCAACCCTTCCCTCGTGATCGGACCGGGGATCAACCCGGATGCAACTTCCGAAAGCTTTAACCTCATACGGCAGATGGGGGATGGCAGCATGAAATCAGGCGTACCCTCTTTTTCTATTGGCGTGGTGGATGTAAGGGATGTTGCCACGGCGCATTTCATGGCCGGTTTTAAACCCGGAGCCAGCGGACGGAACATCATCTCCGCCGAAAACACCGATTTTTTTTCACTCTCTTCCATACTCCAAAAAAAGTTTGGAACAGCCTATCCCTTCCCCAAAAAGATATTACCGAAATTTCTCATCTGGCTGATCGCACCCAAAGCAGGTTTCACACGTAAGATGGTCTGGCTGAACATGGGCTATCCGTGGAGAGTCAACAACTCAAAAAGTATCAGGGAACTTGGAATGAAATACAGGCCGGTTGAGGTCTCAATTGTCGATTTCTTTCAACAAATGAT
>CAIKNA010000098.1 GCA_903828645.1 uncultured Bacteroidales bacterium | reverse complement strand
TTCCTCAGGAATATAGAATTTTTTAGTTTGCAGATTTGGATAAAATTTCCGCTTGGTCTTAATGTTGGAGTGAGAAACTTTATTCCCTCCAATCACTGCTTTTCCTGTTATTTGACAAACTCGTGACATGGAATCCTTGTTAACTTGTTTTTTTTAATTGGAGTGCAAATGTCGTAATATTTTTTCAATTAGCAAAGAAAAAGAGACTTTTCTTTTGGCAACTGCCGGCTTTGTCATATTAAAACTAAAAAAGCCTTAAGCAGATTTCCCACCTAAGGCTTTTGTCAAGCAAACTTGAACGTCAACACAGTATCATGTCAAACCATTTATTCTACGTGTTTTGTTCAAGAATTGTGACAAGAAGAAATCCCCCTTCAAATTACAGGGGATTTCTGATACTATTACATTGGACGATGTGTGTATACAAAATCAGCCGCATTGTTTCCGGTGATGTTGATATCAGTTGATTCAATCTGTCCGTCAGCATATACGTCCGTATTAATATAACCGTAGGTGAAAGATGAAGCAGCATTACCAACCTGGTTCATGTCTTCGGCTTCAACCTGGCCATCCTGATTCACATCTCCACCGAATATCAGCGGGGGAGATGTTGTTTCCCCATCAGCCTCAAGTACAGTTGTCATATTTCCATCCAGCGCCTGGGTCAATGCATCAAATGCATAACTGATCGTGGTTCCTGTGAAGTTAATTGGTAACGCGGAAACAGTTTCGATATGATTGCGTTGTTTGATTGTAAGATAATATGAACCGCTGTTTCCGGGAGCGATTGCACTGACAGTTGCAGTGCCGGACGTGCTTAATGGAATATTCGCTGCAGTATAGGCAACCGTAGGATAATCGCTTACCTGACAGTCACATCCTGCATCATGATGCGTAGTTGAAAGATGCAGCTCAACTGTGATATGATCAGCAACGCCGGTTCCCCACTTAGGAATAACACCTGTGATATTTCCAAATTCATCATAGGTTACATCCTTTGCTTCAAACATCGCACTTGACCCACTATACAGCCCTTCTAGGAATATGGAAGTAAGGTTAAGTGTCTTTGGAGATGCTCCCATTTTAGTAATAAATACATCACTGCCATAGGCAGTTAAATAGTAGGTTGCGCTGCTTGCGTCAAAATCAGCAGTTCCGGCAAAATTCCCGGTAATAAGAACATTGTCTGACAAATCTACGCTGATTGAAGAGCTGGCATCGTACCCACTACCTCCTAAACTGTTTGCCCAGAGAAAATTACCTGAAGGATCCAATTTGGTAACGAAAATATCTGAAGCACCGGCAGAGGTTAAGACATAATAAGTACTGGGATTTGGATCAAAGTCAACCGTTCCATAATAATAACCAGTAATATAAACATTGTTGGCTGGATCGACGACTATAGACATGCCTTCGTCATCACCTGCACCGCCCATACTTCTTGCCCAGACAAAATTACCAGAGGCATCTAATTTGGAAACAAAGATATCATTGCCGCCTTTCGCATTTAACCAACAGGTATCAGAAGGGCTGGTTCCAGGATTAAAATCGACCCAGCCTGAAAAATAACCGGTGGTATAAACGTTGGCCGAGGCATCTAAAGCAATGGCAAGCCCCTTTTCATTTGCATTGCCGCTAAGACTCTTGGCCCAGACAAAATTGCCTGAAGCATCCAGTTTTAAGACATAGATATCGTATGTACCCAATTTCGAACTCATCATAAAACCGGCAGGACCTGGATTAAAATCAACGGTTCCCATATAATACCCGGTTGTATAAACATTCCCGGAGGCATCTGTCTTTATACCATATGTGTCGCTGATATTTCCCCCGCTTCCTTTTAATTGTTTGGCCCAGATAAAATTACCGGAGGGATCATACTTCGCAATAAAGGCATCGCCATAAAAAGCATAGGAGTTAAGAATGAATTCATGGGCTTTGCCCGGTGCCGGGTCAAAATCCACACTTACGCCATCAAAGTAACCGGCGATACAAACGTTTCCGGAGCCATCAACCGTTATTGATTTACCCCAGATTTGATCAGTGCTTGTGCTAATAGTAGCCTCACTGGGAAGGACACCTTTTACCCAAACAAAATTACCATCAGTATCCAATTTCAGGATAAATAGTCCATAACTATTTTCATAATCCAAATAATAAGAACCAGGACCCGGATCAAAATCTACATTTTGAGTAAAAGAACCGACAATATAAGCATTACCTGAACCATCGACTGCAATGGATGTAGGATCATCATAATATACTCCTCCCATAGATTTGGCCCACAAAAAATTACCATTGGCATCCATTTTCTGGATGAAAATATCATCATTCCCGTTCGAGCTTAAAAAGCAGGTATCGGCAGGGCCGGTACCAGGATTAAAATCCATCGGAGAAAGGTAAGAATTAAACCATCCGACCGTATAAACATTCCCCGAAGCATCTGTAGCTATACTGGTCCCGGCAGCTCTCCAGCTTACAGCTCCAATATGTTTTGCCCACTGAAATGGTGGTGACTGAGCAGGTATCACATTCGCATACACAAGAATGCTCATTGTTGCGGTTGTCGCACACAGGCCTGAAGTCGGAGTAAATGTGTAAACAGTTGTTCCGGCAGTAGCCGTGCTGATTGCAGCATTCCATGTCCCTGTAATGCCGTTAAGGGAAGTCGTTGGTAATGTTCCCGGGATGCTGCCAACAGCATAAGGGCCTAAAGCCGTGAATGTTGGTGTGCCGGTGGCACTCACGATTACACTCATTATGGCAGTAGATGCACACAATCCTGCGGTTGGCGTAAAGGTGTAAACAGTTGTTCCTGCAGAAGCAGTGCTGATTGCAGCATTCCACGTACCGGTAATGCTGTTCAGGGAAGTTGTTGGCAATGTCCCCGGAGTTGCGCCAACGCAGTAGGGTCCCAATTGGGAGAATGTAGGCGTAATCGTTGGGTTAACCAATACGCTCATCGTTGCGGTAGTTGCACACTGACCAGCGGTTGGTGTAAAGGTATATACAGTAGTTCCTGGAGTGGCAGTGCTGATTACCGCGTTCCATGTCCCGGTAATACTGTTCTGCGAAGTTAATGGTAATGTTCCCGGCGTTGCGTTCTGGCAATAAGGGCCTAATTGCACAAATGCAGGTGTAACGATCGCATTGACAACAACGCTCATGGTGGCCGTTGTTGCACATCCACCAGAAGTTGGTGTAAAGGTATAAATGGTAGTTCCCGGAGTGGCCGTGCTGATTGCTGCATTCCATGTACCTGTGATGCTGTTCAGTGATGTTGTGGGCAATGTTTCGGGAGTTGCCCCTATACAATATGGTCCCAATTGAGTGAATGTAGGTGTGACGGAGCCGCTGACAGAAATATCCATCGTGGTTGTAGATGCACACTGCCCGGCAGCCGGAGTAAATGTATAGGTTATCGTGCTGACAGCTCCTGTGAAGATTGTTGCCGGATTCCATGTGCCGGTTATGCCGTTCAGCGAAGTGAGAGGCAATGTTCCCGGAGTTGCATTCTGACAGTAAGGGCCTAATTGGGTGAATGTGGGTGTAACATTAGTTTGTACTGTAACGACCGCGCTTCCTGTCATTGCAGTCGTTCCTGCGATTGCCGGAACTGCACCAGTGGCAGTACCTGAAGCGGTGTACGTGCCAAAAAGCTGACTATTGAAACTGATTGCCGAACCAGTACCTGCAACTACAGTGGCAGTTGCGATGCTATTTTTAATAAGTGTGTAGTTTACACCTACCTGGGAGCCGGCTAAACCAACTGCCGCACCGCCGGTGCAATAAGAGCCGCCGCCAGTCATTGCATAAGCAGTAGGAGGAAGGCTTGTAGAAAGAACGGAAGCATCAACCCACATATATGCCGGAGTGGGTGCATCAACATCAGAACTCCAGCCTGCACTTACTTCAAATAGAATGGTCACAGAACTACCAATACAGGGAGTAAGATCAAGAACGATTGTATTGGATGTAGTTGTAGACCCGGTTACGTTTGAATAATCAGTCCCAGTTGTTGTCTTATAAACTCTAATGTGATAATATCCAGGATACAAATCAGCATAAGTGTTGTTAATGTACGACTTAAACCGATAAGTAAGATCCTTATTACCAGAAGTAACTGTAAAGGCTTGGGTTAATTTCTCGTAGCCTGCCCCACCCCAGGAATCATCCCCACCAACAACTTTACCAACTCTGGTTCCGCCCCCGGCAGGGAAACCGGTTGGAGTAGCAACATTGAATGCCCATCCGTAGTTTGCGGTCGTCCATCCTGTAAGGTTGCCTGTTTCAAAATCTAAGTTTACTTGTGCTTTTGCCTGTATATTGATAAATAGCAAGACAACAATGCCAGCTAAAATACAGAATAATTTCGTGAGAAAAAGTGTTTTCATGCGTAGCGGTTTTTGGTTTAATGCAAAGATAACTTAGGCAATTTTTGCCTGCAAACCAATATTCTTCAAAAGTAGGATGATGTATCTCAAAACAGGCCTTTAGACATGCTTGTGCTCCCGTGAGATTGAAGCTGGTTTTTTGTGTGAATTTTTGTATATTTGCTATTATGAATAAGCCATCTGATGAAATATTTCTTCTTGTTAAATCATTGGATTCGCATGAAAAAGCGTTTGTAAAGCTATGTATGCATAAAGAATCAAAATCTTCGATTAATGAAGTTTTATTTGATTATTTCTGCTGCCAGCCAGACTACGATGAGAATAAAATGCTTTTGGAAGTAAAGAAAATCAAAAAAAGCACAATTAAACATTGCAAGCAAACCCTCCTTGATTTCATTCTCAAATCATTAGTCCTATATTATGCAAGTTCTACAATAGAGCAAAAACTGTATCAAGAACTTTTTCAAATCAGAATTTTACGAAAGAAGAAGTTGTTCTCTAAAGCAAGCAGACTTCTTTCCTTTTCAATAAAAAAAGCTGCAAAAACCGGGCATTTTTTAATGCAGCTGCAATTCATGGCTGAACAGCAGTTGCTGGCAATTGAAAGTGATAATATGGCAGATTATGAGCAGCTGCAAATAAAGAATTCGATTGCAAAGGAAACACTGATAAACGCGTATACTGATGCGCAGCAAAATCAGGCAAAAATTTATCTATTGCTAACGCTGAATATCAAAGACGGATGTTATCCTGAATATGAAAAACACCAGATTATTAAGAGCATCTACGGTGAACTCATTGCAAAAAAGAAAACAGATTCTTACAGTAGCAGGAATACGTATTTAATAGTACAGGAAGAATTTATAGAATATTACTGTTTGCTATTATTGAATGAATACATTGCTTCAAAGAAGTGTTTTGAAAATTTCATAAATCTATATGAAAGTTTTAGCGAAACAGTTGATGATCCGGAAGAGTATTTATGGCATCTGAATCTTGGAATTATCATCAGTGTTTTTTCAGACGATACCGTTTTATTATGGATTTTGGA
>CAIKNA010000097.1 GCA_903828645.1 uncultured Bacteroidales bacterium | reverse complement strand
ATCAAGGCCGATTTAGCTGAAAATTCAGCAGTTCGCGGATGCATGGTTATAAAACCTTATGGCTATGCCATCTGGGAGCGGATCCAGGCGGTTCTGGATAAAAAATTCAAGGATACGGGCCACTCGAATGCTTATTTCCCTATTTTTATCCCTAAATCCTTTTTCAGCAAAGAGGCGAGCCATGTGGAAGGTTTTGCAAAAGAGTGCGCCGTGGTGACGCACTACCGGTTAAAAAATTCTCCCGACGGAAAGGGAGTCATCGTGGATGAAGATGCCAAGCTGGAGGAAGAGCTGATTGTCAGGCCGACTTCGGAAACCATCATATGGGATACCTACCGTACCTGGATCAAGTCGTATCGCGACCTCCCGCTACTGATCAACCAGTGGGCCAACGTGGTGCGCTGGGAGATGAGGACCCGGTTGTTTTTAAGGACTACCGAGTTTTTATGGCAGGAGGGACATACGGCGCATGCCACCCGTGAGGAGGCTGTTGCTGAGGCTGAAACGATGCTTGGTGTGTATGCCGACTTTGCAGAGAACTGGATGGCCATCCCTGTCATCAAAGGAACAAAGTCGCCGGCAGAAAGGTTTGCAGGCGCCATTGACACATATGCCATTGAAGCCCTCATGCAGGACGGGAAGGCGCTCCAGGCGGGCACATCCCACTTCCTGGGACAAAATTTCGCCAGGGCATTTGACGTGAAATTCCTCAACCGTGAAAACCAGCTTGACTTTGTTTGGGCTACTTCATGGGGTGTCTCCACCCGGTTGATGGGAGCCCTGATCATGTCGCATTCCGATGACCACGGGCTGGTACTCCCTCCGAAACTGGCACCGATCCAGGTTGCCATCGTTCCGGTGTTTAAAACTGCTGAACAGCTGGCACAGATCTCTGAGACAGTCCTCCCGATTAAAAAAGCGTTGGAAGCGAAAGGCGTCTCTGTTAAATATGACGACCGGGACACCCACAAGCCGGGCTGGAAATTCAGCGAATATGAATTCAAGGGTGTTCCGGTGCGCCTGACGGTCGGCCCAAGGGATATCGAACAGGGAACCGTCGAGGTGGCCCGCAGGGACACTCTTGAAAAAGAGACCCTCCGTATCACCGACATTGAAAACAAGATCGTTCACCTGCTGGATCAGATCCAGAAGAATTTGTACGACAGGGCCCTCTCTTTCCGTGAAAACAACACTTTCAGGGTGGATAACTGGGATGAGTTCAAAAAGGTACTCGACGACAAAGGGGGTTTTATCTCAGCCCACTGGGACGGAACTGCCGAAACCGAGGAGAAGATCAAGGAGGAAACGAAGGCCACCATCAGGGTTATCCCGCATAACAACCAGCCGGAAGCGGGGAAATGCGTTTATTCCGGGAAGCCATCGGGTCAAAGGGTGATTTTTGCCCGGGCCTACTAGCTTTTTTCAATAGACAAGCAGCTGTCCGGAGCCTGTGATCGTAGCTTTGATCTCCTGGGGATTTCCGGAATAGTAAATATTCCCGATGGAGGTAATGGTGGCTTCAAGGGCATGGGTGGCGCTCACATAACAGTCGTTTGAACCGCTGTTGGTAACAAAGGAATACCCTGTTTTCAGCCCGCTGAGCTGGAGCAGCCCGTAATCTCCGGCATATACGCTGCTGATGTTGCAGATGCCATTCAGTACCAGGGTAGCGGTGCCCATATGCTGGATGAAAAAGCCATCGCCCACATTTACCTTCAGGTCGATGGTGCCGCACCCTCCCCACATGTCGATTTTCAGGTAGCCTGTCCGTATCGTGTCGGTGCAGCTGATATTCCCGGACGATTCATAATGGATCTTCAGCAGGTTTTTTACGGATATATAGACATTGAGGGGTTTGGAATAGCTCCTGAGCCAGTTGCAGGTATTGGTATTCCTCAACACCAGTTCCCTTCCTGACAACTCGGTGACCAGGCCCCCGATGATGTTCTCACCAGCTTCAACCCTGACACTGTTGGCTGAATCCTGCTTCAGGATAACATTTACATTATCCAGCACGCGAATGCTGTCGAAGGCCGAAATAAACCGGTCCTGGACGATTATCCGGCCGGTGGAGGAGACACACCTGCCCCCTTCTTTCCCGCAGCTGCTCACAATCAGCCCAAGGAGAAACACGGAGATAAGAACCGGGCAAAAGGATTTTTTCATTTCAAAGTTTTTTTACCATACACAACGTTGAACCTGTAACCCAAACCCCAGCCGATATAATCAGCTCTTCCCCAATGGACTTTGATCATTACCGTGGCAAACAGGTCTTTTGCAAAACCATATTGAACGGATATTTTCTCGTACAGGGGGCCATTGCTTTTTTCTTGTCCCCCGAAATAATAGCCCAGGTTGAAGAGAAACCCCAGCCGTGCCATCACCAGCTGGTATGCCCCGTTGATCCCGGGCCGGATGATGTTCATCTTGTTGGTGACCTGGATACCGGCCCTCTCCAGGGTGGTGATCTGCGAAGGGTCATAGGAGAAATCAAGGCCGATCCCGAATTTGCTTTTCGGGCTGACCTGCAGGAAGGAGTTTCCGTAAAAATGGGTAATCCAGTAATTCTCACCATACACGGCCTGCATGTTTTTATATCCCAGCAGTCCCCCGATATCGATTTCGATGGTCTTCCTGATGATGGCCGAGTATGGCTCGACAGGGGCATAGAACCGGTCGGTGATGTTGTGGTTTTCCCTGAACGGCCGATAGGCCACCCCGACGTTGACCAGCATCAAATTGATGCCGTAATTCGGCTGCTTGAGCGACCCGTTTGAGAAATGCTGAAGACTCGCCCCCGCGGTGACGGTGAGAAAATAGTTGATGCGGTACCTGACTTCAGCCATCAGGTTCACTGCTGCATTCAGATGTGACCCGATCGCCAGGTTCTTAAAGTTTGAAAGCCGGTCGAATGGCCTGGTGATGTAACCGACTCCCAGGGCAAACCGGAACCCGGCGGTGAATTGTTTGTTTTTATAAAGGGGAAAATTAAGAAACGGCATGGCGGCATAGGCACTGCCCAATGACGGGTTGTTGCCGATACCGGAATAGAACATGGAGACACCGATGAGGGGATAGTTGTAATCGCGTTCCCACTTATGTTTCCCGTATGTCAGCTTCTCGACGATAAGTTCGAAAGCAGGGAAATGTGCATTGAACAGTTCCAGTTCAAGGTGCTGGGCATATAGAAATCCGTAATTTATTTTCCCTTCGACCACAAGGTTGGATGAAAAAAGCCTGTGTTCAAATTGCGCCCGGACCGGGCCGGCTTGAAGCGTGATTACCAGGATAATACCTATAAGCCTCAGAAATACCGAAATCTTTATTACGAAATGATCCAAGGATAGGTTGCTATGAAATGACAGGCAAATTTAGGGTGAATATTTAATAACGTAACAGGGATGAAATGCGTATTTTTGCCTAAAATATATTTCATGGAGGAAAAAGTAGCCGCTTTTCAGAAACTGTTGGAAATCATGGACGAATTGCGGGCGAAATGCCCGTGGGACAAGAAGCAGACCATCGCAACCTTACGATACCTTACAATCGAGGAAACCTATGAACTTTCAGAGTCGATCCTGCAGAATGACCTGGAGTCGTTGAAAAAGGAACTTGGCGACCTGATGCTTCACCTTGTCTTTTATTCAAAAATAGCTTCAGAAAGCAATTCATTCGATATCAAGGATGTACTTGAAAGCATTACCGAAAAACTGATCCACCGCCATCCTCATATTTTTGGAGATGTAGTGGTTAAGGATGCAAAAGAGGTGCACGACAATTGGGAACGTATCAAACTCGGGGAGAAGGGCAACAAGTCGGTGCTGTCGGGTGTCCCTTCCGGACTTCCTGCCATAGTAAAGGCTTACAGGATCCAGGAAAAGGTAAGTGGTGTGGGTTTTGACTGGGAAAAACCAGAGCAGGTATGGGACAAAGTTCTGGAAGAGTTGGGAGAATTGAAAGAGATGGTCGAAACAGGTGCGGTACATAAGAGAAAAGAAGACGAACTTGGCGACCTGATTTTCGCAATTGTCAACTATTCCCGGTTCATTGATGTTAATCCGGAAGACGCCCTGGAGCGCACCAACCGCAAGTTCATGAAGCGGTTCAGTCATCTTGAAGAACAGTCCAGGATTTTGAACAAGCCTTTGCATGAGATGAGCCTGGGAGAAATGGATATTTACTGGAATGAAGCCAAAAAGGCCGATTGAAGTAGTTCTCTTCTGGTTGCCAACAGCTGGTCTGCTCATTGCAACCGTGCTGCGTTTTCTGTTTCTTGCTTCCAATGATGTTGCAATGGATGAGCCATTTACGGTGTTTTTTGCCCAGGCAGATCTTCACACATTGTTCGGAATGCTTCCGCAGGAGAACAATCCCCCTTTATTTTTTCTTCTGATGCACGGCTGGGTGGGGTGGTTTGGGATTTCACCCTTTTCGGTCAGGTTTCTATCCTGTGTTTTCAGCATTCTCACTGCATTTATGTTGTTTAAAACAGGGAAAGCATTCTATTCGCCGCAGACAGGTTTTTTTGCAGCCGCCCTTTTTACCTTGTCTGATTATCACCAGCTTTTTGCCCATGAGGCCCGGGTTTACGCGCTTTTCGCCCTGCTGACGGTGGTTTCGATGTATTTATTCCTGGCACTGGCAGCCAGCCCGGCTAGGAAGAGATACCTTTTCCTGCTGGCCATTACCAATATGCTGCTGATTTACGCCCATTTCTTTGGATTTTTTATCTTTCTGATCCAGGGACTTTCTGTGTTGATCATTCCCGAATACCGCAGAACGATCCTGAAGTCTTACCTTGGTTCGGTGTCGTTGACACTCCTCAGTTACATTCCCTATTTCCCGATATTTTTTGCCCGGTTTTTTCAAGCCTCCGGGGGCGGAACCTGGGTTCAGCCCCCGGTCATTTCCGATCTCTACACGATGGTCTGGCGCTACCTGAATGCGCCCGTGGTGACAGTTGCCGTGCTTGGCATCCTTGCTGCCGCGCTGGTAAAGTTCATCCTGGGGATCAGCAAAGGAAAAACCGGCTGGAAGAACAGGAATACCGTACTGGTTATCTGGTTTTTTGTGCCTTTCCTGTCGATGTTCCTGGTCTCCTTTAAAATCCCAATGTTTCTCGACAGGTATACGGTTTTTATATCGGCAGGATTTTATTTGCTGGTTTCCGTGGCATTGAACTCCCTTTGCCGGGGAACAAAACCTGCATGGATACTGATGACCGTATTCATTTTAATGATGGCCGTCACCTTCCATCCCGGGGTTGATAATAAAAGGAGATTAAGCGATGCGGTGAATTTTATTTCTGGAAATAAAACACAGCGAACCAGCGTAATCATCTGTCCGCAATGGCTCGAATATGGATTTGCGTATCATTACAGTCAGCCTGTTTTCAGGGATTATAAACATCTGCGGACATTGCTGAACCGGGAGGGCATCTATCCTGCGAATGATCTTTCGCTGCTGGACACGGTGAAATTAAGGAATTCGGAGCAGGTGCTGTTGTTCGAAGAATGGTCATCCGTGGCTGATCCGGGGCAAACGTTGTTCAAATACCTGGACCGTGAGTTCCGGTTTAAAAAAACCACCCTCTTTTACGAGAATTTCAAGGTGCATCAGTATGTAAAATAAAAGCCCGCCCAGGATCCCCGGGCGGGCTTTTCACGATGATTTTCAGGATTTAGTGCTTGCTAAGGTAGCTGGCAACGCCTTCGGCGGTGGCTTTCATGCCTGCATCGCCTTTGTGCCAGTTGGCGGGGCAAACTTCGCCATTTTCTTCATAGAACTGGAGTGCATCCACCATGCGGAGTGCTTCATCAACACTCCTGCCCAGCGGGAGGTCATTGACAACCTGGTGACGAACGATACCCTGCTTGTCAATCAGGAACAAACCACGGAAGGCAACGGGGCCTCCTTCAAATTCCATCACACCTTCTTCGGTATAAACATATTCACCGGCAAGCACATCGTAGTTGGTGGAGATGGTTTTGGAGAGATCCGAAACAATCGGGAATTTCACGCCTTTGATTCCACCGTTTTTAAGTTCGGTATTCAGCCAGGCCCAGTGTGAAAATTTCGAATCTACTGAACATCCCACCACGGCAACATTTCTTGCCTCGAATTCAGCCAGTTTATCCTGGAAAGCAATGATTTCCGTCGGACAAACAAAGGTGAAGTCTAAGGGATAAAAGAAAAAGACCACATGTTTCTTGCCGATGTATTGTGCAAGTGAGAATTTATCAACAAATTCACCGCCATTGATAACGGCTTCAGCTTCAAATAACGGAGCTTTTTTTCCAACTAATACTGCCATAATAATAGGTTTTAGGTTTATACTGTTCTGCCCTGCAAAGATAGGCATTATTTAGAAACAGTTTTAATAGGATCCGGAAATTTTCAGTTATTTAAAGTCGCGTAGGTCAAACGGCAGCGGCTCATTCTTAAGAAAATCGAACAGGGTCATTTTACGGAGCTCATAATAGGTTCTCCAGAAAGTCTGGAGGGTGGCATAGTAGTTTTTTTCCGAATTGTCACGTTCAATTTGCGCATTGTTCAGTTCGAGTATGCTGTTGATCTTCCCGATCAGGTACCTGCCGTTGATCATTTCATAGCTTTTCCTGGCAACTGTATCCGATTTCGCCGCAAACCTCACCTGGTTCTGCTGCATATTGAATTCGATCACCTTGAGGTAAACATTTCGCTGAAAATCGATGATTTGCTGTTCGGCCGTGTTTCTTGCAAATTCCTGTTGCGACTCGGCAATTTTGATCTGCCCGTGGGCAACACCCCAGTCGACGATCGGGATGGTCAATCCAACCGATATCTGGCGCTGATCAAGCGGGTTGATGTAGGCATCCGGAACCGTAGGACCTGATTGCTGAAGGCCGATCAGTGCATGGACCTGGGCATCGAACCGGCCGTTCAGTTTGGCATAGTTCACTGCACTGGCCGCTTCGAGCAGTTGTTTTTTGACATCGAGCGGGGTGGCTGAATTGTCATTGGCCAGAATGACCGCTTTGATGGGATCAATTTTAAAAAATGCGATATCGTCGGGAGGAAGGAGCAAAATTCTTACGCTGTCCTGTATCCGGAGGTACGATTTGAACCTGAACTGGGCATTGTCAAGGGCCAGGTCGGCATTTTCAACTGCAGCCTGGGCCTTCAGGAAATTCAACTCCATCTGCAGGAGGTCATTTTCCGCGATTTTGCCTAACCTGTAGCGGCCCTGGTAAATCCTGTAGTTGGTATCATAATTTGCCAGGTTGGTCATGGCGATCTTTTTTTCAACCTGGGCCTGGAGCAGGGTGAAAAAGAAGTTGGTGGTGGTGATGCATATCTGTTCTACTTCCTCAAGATACCTGCGTTTTGCCAGGGAATAACCCAGCGGTTTGATTTTCCGGTCCCAGCGATAGGGATTATAGGTAAAAATGGGCTGGGTCAGTTCAATGTTTACCGGGTAGGTCAGGAAGGGCAAGGGATTGTCAGAGTTAACATTGTGCACCCCGCTTAAGTAAGAATTAACGGCAATCGTGCCTCCCGTAATGCCTATTTTTTGTGTAAGTGCGAGATTTGCCTGTGCGCTGATGTATTTTGAACTTACATAGGATTGCGATCCATCCGGGTTGAGATAGGGGGTGATGTTCTGGGTGATGTTTGGAAGGGTCGCCGTAAAACCGAGTGCAGGCAGGTTTGCGGCCTTGAAGTTTCTGAACTCCCAGTAACTTTTAGTGAAGGTAAGTTTTGCATTCAGGGCATCCGGCGATTGGGCCTTTGAAATTGCAATCGCCTCCGGCAGGCTTAACTGCCGTACCTGGGTTTGTCCCAGGGCGGTGGAACTGCCGGCGGCAATCGCCAGGACCAGGACCAGAAAGGCATGTTTTACAATTAACTTAAATGTCATCTTATTCATGTCTTAAAGATTCGACCGGGTCCTGTGCGGCGGCGCGCTGGGAGGGCATGTATCCGAAAATGATCCCTACCGATGCTGAAACGCCGAAGGAGATGAACACCGACAACGGGGAAACGATGGTTAGGATGCCGGTAAGTTCCATGACGATTTTGGAAAGGGCAAGTCCGAGGATGATGCCAATCAGTCCTCCGCTGATGCTGAGCAGGGTGGCTTCCATCAGGAACTGAAGCACGATATCGCGTTTGGTGGCGCCGATGGCCTGGCGGATACCGATTTCCCTGATGCGTTCCATCACAGAGGCGAGCATGATGTTCATGATTCCGATGCCGCCAACCAGCAATGATATGCTGGCGATGGCCCCAAGTACGATGTTAAAAACATCTTTTGCCCGTTGTTCCTGTTTCAGGAGCAGTTCGGGAACGATGATCTCAAAATCGTCCACCCCTGCATGACGCCGGAGCATCATCTTTTTCAGCACTTCGACCGTCGGGCCGATCTGTGTGCTCTCTTTAACCTGGACCACGATTTTGTCAATCTGGTCTTTCGCATTTTCGTTCCCGCCGGCGGAGGTAACCTCGTAGGAATTTTCATCGACCTGGTTCATACTGCCGTGCAGTGAAGCGGTCGTGATCATGGAACGGTCCCTGAACCGCCGGAGCAAGGTTTGGATGGGGGCGTAGATGGTGTTGTTGTAATCGGAAACACCAAGGTTGTCGATGCTTGACTGGCTGATCTCCCGTTTCTTCAGGACGCCGATGATCCTGAGCCAGATGGGACCGCATTTAATATCTTTACCCACTGCATTTTCAGTAGGGAAAAACCTGGATTTTATCACGGGGCCTATTATACACACGGGTTTTCCATCTTTTAGCTGTTCATCGTTGAACATCTCGCCCTCCTGGAGGTCCAGTGCGAAAACATGAAAAAAGTCGGGTGTGACACCCGCTGTCTTTGCAGTTCTCTTGATTCCGTCTTTAACCAGGTCGGTTTCGTAAATCACCTCTGGGCTTACCCTGGAGACCGATGGAATAATGGTTTTGATGGCTTCGGCGTCCTTAAGGCTCAGTCCCGGTGAAAATTTCCCCTTGTTTTTCTCGTCCTTCTGGTCATTCGCCTGGGTACTTTGGTCCGTGGTTTTCGTGGAACTGCTTTTCTGCTTGTCGGATTTGGGTGCAATAAGGATGTTGTTGACCCCGACCAGCTTCATCTGGTCAAGGATCTCCTTTTTAGCCCCGTTACCGATGGCCATCATAGTGATGACTGCAGCTACGCCAAAGATGATGCCCAGGGCGGTAAGGACCGATCTGAATTTATTCAGAAAAACAGCCTCGAGGGCAATGTT
>CAIKNA010000096.1 GCA_903828645.1 uncultured Bacteroidales bacterium | reverse complement strand
GCCTGTCGTATTCTGGATCTGCTTGTAATAGGTTGTTGCCGTTAAAACTCCTGGCTGGTAATTCAATGTGGTTGCCCCGCTGATGTTGCCAAAAGTGAGGTTGTCCAGAGAACTCTGCCACTGGTAAACCGGTGAAGTCCCACCCGTAGGAGCAACGCCTGTCAACTGTGCAGGTGCAATGCCCGAACAAATGGTCTGGTCGGCACTGATCGAACCAACGACCAAAGCCGGGTCAACTGCAAGAACTATGGTATTTGATGTGGCCGGGTTTCCGGTAACACATGTTCCACTTGAGTTCAGGGTGCAGGTAACCATGTCGTTGTTGGCCGGAATATAGGTAAAGGTCGAAAGGCCTGAACCTGCGTTTACTCCATTGACCATCCACTGGTAGGCTGGGGTTAACCCTCCGTTTACCGGGGTGGCTGTGAAAGTGACAGAAATTCCGGAACACACAGGATTCGAACTTGCAGCGATGGAAAGACTGACCGGCAGATTCGGGTTGACTGTCATATTCAAATTGCCAGAGGTAGCTGGATTTCCAGAAACACAAACACTGCTTGATGTTAAAACACATGTGATTACATCATTGTTCGCTGGCGTATAGGAATAGGTTGGGCTGTTTGTTCCGGCCGGTGTTCCATTCACCATCCACTGGTAGGCTGGAGTTGTACCACCGTTAACCGGGGTTGCGGTATAGGTAACCGACGTGCCCGCACAAACCGGGTTCGCGCTGGCTGAAACCGAGACACTAACCGGTAGCAATGGGTTAACTGTAATCGTTACTGAATTGGTTGCAAGCGGACCGCCACAAGTACCTGACGTGTTCTGGATCTGCTTGTAGTATGTTGTTGCGGTTAAAATACCGGGCTGGTAATTCAAATCCGTTGCTCCGCTGATGGCACCGAATGTGATGTTGTCCGGCGAACTCTGCCACTGGTAAACCGGTGAAGTCCCATTCGAAGGGGCAACACCTGTCAACTGTGCAGGGGCGGTGCCGGAACAAATGGCCTGGCTGGCACTGATCGAACCAATCAGAAGCGCAGGTGTGACTGTAATGGTAACCACATTTGTTGAAAGGGGTCCACCACAGGTGCCTGACTGGATCTGACGGAAATAGATGGTAGCCGTAAGGGTTCCCGGCTGATAGTTCAGGTCGGTTGCACCGCTGATATTTGTAAAAATGATATTATCGGTCGAATTCTGCCATTGGTAACTATACAAACCGCTGCCACCTGTCGGTGCGGTTCCGGTCAATTGCGAAGGTGCTGTTCCGGAACAAATTGATTGGCTGGCGCTGATTGAGCCAACCGCAAATGTAGGATTGACAGTGATGGTTACCGTATTGGTAAACAATGGGCCGCCACAGGTGCCGGTTGCGTTTTGTGACTGTTTGTAATAGGTTGTTGCCGTTAAAACACCTGGCTGATAGTTCAGCAGGGTGGCACCACTGATATCGGTGAAGGTACTGTTGTTCAATGAACTCTGCCACTGGTAAACAGGAGATGTTCCATTCAAAGGAGCCACACCGGTGAGTTGTGAAGGGGCATTGCCCGAACAGAGTGTCTGGTCGGCACTGATTGAACCAATCAGCAATCCGGGGGAAACGTTCATGGTCACCGCATTCGATGTGGCCGGGTTGCCGGTAGCACAGGTTTCGCTGGAGGTCAGCATGCAGGTAACCATGTCATTGCTGGCAGGAACATAGGTGAAGGTCGAAAGGCCTGTACCAGCATTTGCACCGTTTACCATCCACTGGTAAGCAGGGGTCAACCCACCGTTTACCGGGGTGGCTGTGAAAGTAACAGAACTGCCCGTACAAACAGGGTTTGAACTTGCAGCAATCGAAACACTCACCGGCAGGTTCGGGTTCACCGTCATGGTCACTTCATTTGAAGTGGCAGGATTCCCGGAAACACATACATAGTTTGATGTCAATATACATTTGATCACATCATTGTTCGAAGGAGTATATGAATAGGTGACACTATTTGTTCCGGCAGGCGTTCCGTTCACCATCCACTGGTAAGCGGGGGTGGTGCCTCCGTTAACCGGGGTGGCGGTAAAAGTAACCGCTGTACCTGCACAAACCGGGTTTGCGCTGGTTGAAATGGATACACTTGCGGGCAGCAATGGATTAACCGTAATCGTAACCGTATTGGTTGCGAGAGGACCTCCGCAGGTGCCTGTTGTATTCTGGATCTGCTTGTAATAGGTTGTCGCCGTTAAAACACCTGGCTGGTAATTCAATGTGGTTGCCCCGCCGATGTTGCCAAAAGTGAGGTTGTCCAGAGAACTCTGCCACTGGTAAACCGGTGAAGTCCCTCCCGTAGGAGCAACGCCTGTCAACTGTGCAGGTGCAACGCCGGAACAAATGGTCTGGCTGGCACTGATCGAACCGACTGCCAGCACAGGCGTAACCGTAATGGTGATCACATTTGTGGTAACAGGACCTCCGCAGGTACCCGACTGTATCTGGCGATAATAGGTAGTCGCACCCAGGATTCCCGGCTGGTAATTGAGATCCGTCGCACCACTCACGTCACTGAATGAAACATTGTCCGCAGAATTTTGCCATTGATAGGTATATGAACCACTTCCACCCGTGGGAGCAATTCCGGTAAGTTGAACCGGGGCAGTTCCCGAGCAGATCGACTGGCTGGCGCTGATCGAGCCAACAGCAAATGCAGGATTGACCGTGATGGTTACCGTATTGGTCGGTAATGGGCCGCCACAGGTGTTTGATGCATCCTGCATCTCCCTGTAATAAGTTGTTGTGGTTAACACACCGGGCTGGTAATTCAGCAGGGTGGCACCGCTGATATCGGTAAAGGTGCTGTTGTTCAGCGAAGCCTGCCACTGATACGTCGGGGCCGTTCCGTTTGAAGGAGGTACCCCGGTCAATTGTGCAGGTGCAATTCCTGTACAAATCGTTTGATCTGCAGCGATTGAACCGACAATAAGATTATCATTAATCCGGATGGTCACTGCATTGGTCGGCAATGGGCCGCCACAGGTACCCGTTGCATTTTGCAACTCCCTGAAATATGTTTTTACACTGACGGAACCGGGCTGGTAATTGAGGTTGGTTGCCCCGCTGATGTCTGTAAACAAAACATTGTCAGTTGAAATCTGCCATTGATAGGTCGGGATCGTTCCGTTTGAGGGCGATATGCCATTCAATTGGGCAGGAGTGGCACCGGCACAGATTGTCTGATTGGCCGATATTGAACCAACGGCAAGATTCGGTGTGACAATTACCGTTAAAACATTCGTGGGCAAAGGGCCCGTACAGGTTCCCGTGGCATTTTGCAACTGGCGGTAGTAGGTCGTGGCTGTCAGTACACCCGGCTGGTAGTTGAGATCCGTAGCACCACCTATATTATTAAAAGTTATGTTATCCGGCGAAATTTGCCATTGATAGGTCGGGGTTGTTCCGTTTAAAGGTGCAATACCGTGCAGCTGTGCAGGTGCATTGCCGGTACAAATTGTCTGGCCGGCACTGATGGATCCAACAGCAAGATTGGGGATAATCTCCATCGTCACAACATTGGATGTGGCCGGATTTCCTGAACCACAGGTTTCGCTGGAAGTAAGCACGCAGGTAATAAGATCATTGTTTGCAGGAGTATAAGACAAGGACGGGCTGTTGGTTCCGGCATTCGTTCCGTTGACTTTCCACTGGTATGAGGGAACCAGTCCTCCGTTTACGGCAGTGGCAGTGAAGGTCACCGCGGTACCCGTACAAACCTGGTTGGCACCGGCTGAAATGGTGATGCTCACGGGTAAAACCGGGTTGACAGTCATTAACAGGGAGTTGGAGGTTGCCGGGTTTCCGGTATTGCAGATTGAACTGGAGGTCAGCTGACAGGTAACCAGATCATTGTTGGCAGGAACATACGAAAAAGCCGGGCTGTTGGTGCCGGCATTCGCTCCGTTAACTTTCCACTGGAAGGCTGGCGTCAGGCCGCCATTTACCGGAAAAGCCGTAAAATTCACCGATGCGCCTGCACACACGGTGGTGGCAGTAGCAGAAATAGTCAGGCTGACAGGAAGTATCGGACTAACGACCATCGTAATTGCATTGGACACGGCCGGATTTCCGGAAACGCAGGTTTCGTTTGAATTTAGCACACAGGTTATGACGTCACCATTACCCGGGATATTGATAAAAGACGAACTGGTCGCCCCCGGAATATTGAATCCGTCGATCTGCCAGTGGTAAACCGGGGTAGTACCGCCGTTGACCGGGGTAGCCGTAAAAGTTACCGCGATACCGGCACAGACCGGATTGGCTGAAGCAGCAATCGATAGGCTGACAGGCAGATTTGGATTGACGGTGATCAATACCGCATTGGTTGGCAATGGCCCTGTGCAGGCAGCGGTTGCATTCTGCATTTGCCTGAAATAAGTGCTGGTGGTCAGGGCAGATGGCTGGTAGTTAATCTGTGTGGCTCCGCTGATGTTCGAAAAAGTTACGTTATCCGGCGAACTCTGCCATTGAAAGGTTGGAGTCGTTCCATTTGAGGGAGCAACGCCCAGCAGCATTGCCGGCACCTGGCCACTGCAGATCGTTTGGTTTGCGCTGACCGAACCGACAGCCAGGTTGGGAAACCCGCTAACCAGGTTGTCTGTGCATATAATAGGTGTTATGGGGTTTCCAAACTCATCCCACAGTTTGCAAAGGGGAGGGGGCGCTGAATCAGGTGTATTCCTTAAGTGAATGGATGTACTGCCTCCATGGTAAATAAAAGTCAGTTCAATTAATTTTTCTCCGTTGAAATAGGTCCCGAAATAGGAGTTTGGGTTCCAGATGGTCAGGTAACTGGTACCGGGATGCGCAGTGGGCTCAAAAACGAAAGCTGCGGTAAATCCTGTATACGCGTTGGCCCAACCTGTGCCTGACGGAGTAAGCACGCTGTGATTGTAATCAAGGTACAAATCCAGGGCAAGCACATCATCCCCGGTAATATGAATGGGAACAACAACTGTTGAACCGATGCATAAACCCGTGATGTTGGGTTGCAATGTCAGGGATGCGCTTACATTTGGCGATTTTGGATTTTGTTGCTGAGCACTTGAAGTTAAGTTTGAAAAACTGAAAATCAAGATCAACATGATCATCGCAGCTGGTAAAAAGTTTGTTTTCATAACAAGGTTATTAATGTTGCGGGTTATATAATAATTTTATAAAATGTTCCATTTTCCGTCATTTGAATCGAAAAAACCATCCCGGTTAATCTCAACAGGGCTGAAATGTGAGTTAACAGAATACAGAGGAGACGTAAATGCCCCTCTGTGACCCATTAAAAACAAGTCAATTAAATAATTCATATTCAATGTTATGCCATTTCAATTTGCAAAGATATGTTTGGTTATAATCAAGGATTATTTGAAACAAATCTCGTGCGAAAATTTAGTGTAAAGATACAAAATTTCATTGTGAGCAAACAAACACTATAAATTTCTTTTCTTTTTACCACTGAAAATAACCAGTTTAAAAAAATCAGGTGCATTCAAACAAGGCCGCGTAAAAGTAAAATCAGGTATGTCGACCTTTTTACATTAAAATAACGTAGAATCGTTCAAGGATAACAAAAACAGAACAAACCAGGGTGGTCAGTGCGATCAGCATTGCCAGCCAGGGAATGGTTTTTGTCAGCAGCATCGGTTCGGCCGAAACCGGAACAGACGGTTGTTTCAGCTGTTTTTTTCCGGCAGGCTTTGTCCCGGATGGGAAAAATAGCCTTTTCATGTTTTTCAAAATGGTATCGTTCGAAAAAAGTAAGAAAAAGAGCGGCCCGATGGCAATAAAATAACGGCCCTGAACCGCTGTAATAGCCTCGCATCCAACAGGATTGCAATAGACATAGAGGGCTGTTTCAATTAAAACGAAACCACTCAGGAAAACCCCCGACACGACACACTTCCTCACAAACCCATCCCCATTCCAATTGACTTTACTGAAAAGAGAAACGAACACCAGAAACACAAGGTAAAAATATGCAACCAGGGCCGGCAATGGTGTATCTATCCATCCAAAAAGCCCGACAAAGCTGGTAAGGTAAAGGTCGAGCGATTTTCCGAGGGTATGTAACAGAATACCGGCGTACCCGATGGGGTCGTGAAGGATGAAATTCTTCTGCGCTGAGGGATCTACCGGGTTTACAGGCACCTGCACGTTTGCATGTGAAGCATCATTTGGCTGCGGCTGAGCGTTGGCCTGCGCGGCCGCCGGTTGTTGCGGGGCTTGCTGCTGGGCCGCATTTGCACCCTCCGGGGCGTGCGGAAGCATCGGGAGCATGTTGCCCGGCAAATTCCGGCTTGGAATCTCCTCCCCGGCAGCTGGCCTGGTTATAAAAGCAATACCGGTTTTGGCGACCGGCGTTTTCACGTTACTTAATTTTTCAGCGAATGCCCTGCCCGGGATCCAAAGGAGGGAAACAATGACAACCGCAGCAATCAGGCCGGTAAAAACAGCCATATAACGTTTCCCCGAAGAAAACTTTGCAACAGGGATGATGAAAAAAGTTAATACAATAACCACATAGGGCTGCTTGGCGGCCGCCAGCAACACGGTAAGGAGAAAAAGCGTGACAATTTCTCCCGTTGAAATTCTTTTAGCCTCACCGAACGCATGTTTCAGGATGGTCGCCAGCAGCAGGAAAGCAAGCCCGATGGTCACTGCATCATACGACATGGATGCCACCTGGTAGAGCGTCATCGGCATCACCCCAAGCAGGAAGAAAACCCATTTGAACACCGGGGTAACCCTGACCGCCATGAACAGGAGCGCAATGGATGCCAGCAGATTGAATAGCCTCCCGAGATAAAAAAGCCACAAAGGTGCCAGTCCGAAAATCCGGCCCATGGCAATGCCAATGGCCTGCGGCAGATAGGGCAGCGTGTAATCTGGGGTGGCCATCGACCTCCTCACTGATGGATTGGTCAGCGTGTTTCCCAGTGTCAGTATCTCTTTCCGCGAGGTCTTCTCATGGGTGCTGAATTGCATCCTGTCGCAAATGGCGCTGAGTTCCGTCAACGATTTCGGAAAATCACCTTTTAACCTGAAGATGTTTAATTCTGAAACCTGGTAGGACCTGTAAAAATGGGCAGGCTCGTCCGGCACCATGAAGGGAGGGGTGATCACCAGCATCACCAGCCCAAACACCATGGAGAATCCAAGAAAAGAATATTCCGGAACTATCCTGATCCTCCGGATGAACGATGCGACCTGTTTTGCAAAAAAGATGAGCAATGCCATGGCAAAGGCCAGGAGATAAAAAATGATCTGAAGCAGGGAGAAAAACCGCGTGTCGGTTTCAAAGCTCCGTAAACCGATGCTTCCGGTGAAATTAACCAGCGATTGCTGCTTTTCAAACGACTGGACAATGTCGTTGTTCACGATCGAAACAACATAGAGTTTTCCCAGGCTGCTTTTTTCCTTTTTAGCCAAACCAATGTAACTTCGCTGGTCGCCGTCGATGGAATGGACACAGGCATAAATTTTTTTTCCGCTGCCGATATCGAACGTTTTATTGAAATCGAAAGGAAAATAAAGTGCCTCCCCAAAATCGTTGGAAGAGAAGTGCCTGGTATAGAGAATCCGGTGCTGTTCATCGAGCAGGAGGAAGACGTTTTCGTTGGAATACTGGCTCGGCAGCTTCGCCATGTAAAGGTCGATCCGGCTGATATATCTCTTTTGCATCGTGATCTCCTGGACAAAAAGAAAATCCTTCAGCACTGCCCCGTATTCAACCCCGTGGCTCAATTCGACCTGCTGGGCCGGCAGGAAAAAAAGAAAAGACCTGTGATTGGCAATAAAAAGCAGTGAGACAATAAAAAAGAGCGAGGCAAAAACTGGTGCTTTGTATTTTTTCATTCGTTGGGAGCTCAGAACCGGCAAGGTTGTTATTTATTCTCTGTCTTTTTGATGATGAACTTATCGATCCTGTTGCCGTCGAGATCGACAATCTCAAATTCAAACTCTTTCCATGTGAACTTTTCCCCCGGTTTCGGAATATGTTTCAGGATACTCATGGCCAATCCGGCCAGTGTGTCAAATTTTATCTTGTTTTTATCAAACCCCTGGATATTGAATTCATAGGCAAATTCGTAAAATGACATCTGCCCGTCGGCAAGCCAGGTACCGTCGTCCCGCAGGTTGATCTGCGGCTCATCAGGGCTGGGTTCATTGAAATCGCCCACGAGTGCCTCGAGAATGTCATTCAGCGTGACCATTCCGACTGTGGAACCGTACTCATCCACCACCAGCCCGTAATGGATCTTGTTCTGCTTGAAGATTTCCAGGGTTTCATAAGCAGTGAGGGTTTCATGGACAAACTGCGCCGGCCTGACCTGGTTCTTGATGTTGAAATCGTCATCGCAGATATTTTCCAGGAACAGGTCTTTGATAAAGATCACCCCAAGCACGTTGTCAAGGTCGTCTTCACACACCGGGTAAACAGAATGGAGTTCAGCTCTCATTTTATTCCTGATCACCTCTGAAGTATCATGAATATCGATCCATTCAAGGTCGGAATGATGAGTCATCAGCGAAGAGACCTTGCGGTCGCCCAGATGAAAAACACGTTCAACAATGTCCTGCTCGATTTCCTGGACTTCACCGTCTTCAGTTCCCTCCTGCACCATGGCCTTGATCTCCTCCTCGGTCACCTTCGAATCAGCGGAGGGTTTGATCTGCATCAGAAACAGGATCCCATCACCGGCTTTGGAAAGAATAAAGGTGAACGGGTAGACCATGTTGGTAAGGAAGATGAGCGGCCTGACCATTGCTTTTGCAATCCCTTCGGAGTTTATCAGGCCAATTCGCTTCGGAACAAGTTCCCCGATCAGCATGGAAATAAAGGTGACGATGATCACGACAAAAGTCAATGCCAGGGAGTGGCTCAGAGCAGGAGTCATCCCAAGATTGATCAGCAGGATGCCCATGCCGTGGGCGATTTCATCGGCCGAATAAACTCCCGTGAGGATGCCAACCAGCGTGATGCCAATCTGCATTGTTGATAAAATCCTGGAGGGGGCATTGGCATTGTCGAGAGCGAGCTGGGCAAGTTTGTCTCCGCGTCGGGCATCGAGTTCAAGTTTTGATTTCCGCGACGAAACCAGCGCAATCTCTGACATGACAAAGGCTCCATTGATTAAAAAAAGGATCAATAAAATGATGATTGCGGATATCATGAGGTTACAACTATTAATTACGGCGGGCAAATATACGAAAAAAGGATGCGGGAGATGCTGTGCATGGGAGGTTGGCACGGATGCGTAACCCGAACGCTGAAAGCCGGCACTATTTTTTCATACCTTTGTATTGCTCAGAAACCGTCATTGTCATGCAAAAATATATCATTCTGCTCTTTTTACTCTTCTTTTCCGGTCCTTACCTCTCCTTTTCACAGCGGGCCAGGATGTTGCCTGAAATTACCCCGGCCGGGAAAGGCAAAGTCAACACCCGGATCGACAACATCGGGTACTGGTCGCGAATGATTCAGCTGGGATATGTCAAAGCCACTCCCAAAACGATCGTCCCCCCGGCTCGTTTCACCGGAACCACCATCAAAGCGTACAAATCGTCAATCGTCAGTCGTCAATCGTCAATTCTGCAAAACTCTCCCGACATTCCCGTAACCGGAGAAACCGATGTCACCCAGAGTGAAAATTCAATTTTTATTGATCCCGGAGATGAAAACGTGGTATTGAATTCCAACAATTCAAGCAGCTGGATTGCGGGTTATGCCGAAACCCCTTATGGCGCCGATGCGCTATATTCCACGGATGACGGACAGGATTGGGGAGGCTCGACGCAGGGAGTCAATGGAAACAATGCCGGCGACCCGGCCACTGCCATCGGGTTGAACGGCTGGTGGTATGTCGGAAGGATCAACGGCGATTACGGCCAGGCCGTTTCATACAGCAAAGACCAGGGAAAAACCTGGAAACGGGTGAAGGTCGGCCAGGGCCCGGCCGCCGGAATCGGGTTGCTGGACAAAAACCACCTCTGCATTGACAATTCGCCCGCCAGCCCCTTCAAAGGATACCTTTACGATGCCTGGACCAACTTTATTCCCGGGCATGCCGACACCAACCAGGTAGAACTCGTCAGGTCAACCGACCAGGGTCTGACCTGGTCGTCGCCGCTCAATATCAGTTCTGCGGCTTCAGCGTTGAAACTGAATCATGGCGTCAACCTTCAGTCCGGCCCGGGCGGCGAAGTTTATGCTGCCTGGAGCATTTACGACTC
>CAIKNA010000095.1 GCA_903828645.1 uncultured Bacteroidales bacterium | reverse complement strand
GCAATGTGTGAATCATGTAACTTAATTTTAAAGTTGTGTAACACATTCAACCATTAAGAGGCTCACCTTTGCGGTGATGATAGCGTATCTTTTCAGGGATAGTCAAACCTGCCCGATCAGGACAGGACTACTCAACAACTAATTAAACAATAAAACAAGCAAGATGAAAACCAAGACCGGAACAAAAACAAAATGGTCAATCGACCTGGTGCACAGTGAAATATCCTTCAGCGTGAAACACCTGATGATCTCTCATGTAAAAGGGGCGTTCCTTAAATTCGATGCGAATATTTATACTACCGAGAAAGACTTTACAACTGCAGAAATTGATCTCTGGATTGACACTGCTTCCATCACAACAAACAATGAAAAACGGGATGAGCATTTGAAAAGTGCTGATTTCTTCGATGTCATAAATCATAAGCAAATAACCTTTTCTTCCGGCACCATTGGAAATCCCGATCATGAAGGCAATCATGAACTCTGGGGAGAATTGACGATGGTTGGTATTACCCGCAACGTGAAACTGAATATGCAATTCGGGGGAATTGTACATGACCTCTGGGGAAATGAAAAAGCAGGTTTTACCGTTAGCGGGAAATTAACAAGAAGTGAATGGGGACTGGTTTGGAATGCCCCTCTCGAAACCGGGGGGTTAATGGTAAGCGAGGAAGTTTCCATCTCCTGTGAAATCGAACTTACGAACATCGGAAAAGAAGATCTCACCTTGCAAATGGAACCGGTCGCGCTTTTAAAATTATAATAAGGCTGGTGCTTTGACAATCTTCATGCCCCTGCAGGGAATTGTCCGGATCATGTTGACCTGACTCCCTGTAAGGGCAAACGTGATGCATAACACTTCAGGATGACAATTGTCTGCAGGTAACTCCCAAAAGTATGATCTGCTGATAATTCCTAAAAGTGTGAATTATGTAATTTATTATTAAAATTATATAACAGATATAGCATTGATGGTGATGATATTTGTAAAACAAGAGTTATACCCGTCATTAAAACCAAATTCCATGAAACCAACCTCTATATTCCATAAGGCATTGTTAATTGCTTTTTTATTTATAGTTACCGTGTTGAAGACTGCAAACGCACAGGTTGTATTACCCAATCCTGTTTGCTACGGTGATCCTGTCAATCTGTTTTGTACCCTGCAGGGGTGTAATAATCCGGATGCAACTTTTGCCTGGACCAATTTGAGCGGATCCTGGACTTCCTCGGATCGGGCTCCTGTAATTTTACCGGGTTCGCCCGGTTATGCCAGTGACCAGATTCATTTAATTGTATTTTTCGCGCCACCGGCCGGAAGTTTCTCTGAAGGATCAGTCAATGTAATATTACTTCCACAACTTTTTTCAACAGAAACGATTACCAATGTCTTATGTTCTGGTTCTCAAACCGGTGCCATTGATGTTGCAGTTTCAGGGGGATTGGAACCATTCGCCTACCAATGGGATAACGGTTCCACAACAGGCAGTTTGGCTGGAGTTGCCGCTGGAGCATATAACCTCACAATAACAGATGCGAATAATTGCCAAATCACAAAATCTTATCAGGTCACGCAACCGCCAGCCTTTTCGATCATAGCATCGACGGTTGAAGTAACTTGCAGCGGCGGCAATGACGGAAGCATTCACCTTGTTGTTACAGGCGGGGTGCCCCCGTATGCATGTGCCTGGAATACAGGGGCGACCACCATGAACCTGGATAGTCTTGTGGCCGGAAATTATTCGGTGATCATTACCGATCAGAATTCATGTACGACAAGCGGAGCCTTTGCCATTAATCAGCCGGGTGTGAACTGCAATCTGGTTCTCCAGGATTTGAATTTCGGGATCGACCAGAGTACCTGTTATGATGCCACCCAAACCATCACCACTGCCGGAAATGGAACTACCTTTACAATCAGCAACGGCGCCAATGTTGTCATGATCGCCGGCCAAATAATAACCTGCCTTGAAGGAACAAGGGTCAATGCCGGGGGATACCTGCATGGGTACATCACCCCCGATGGTCTGTATTGCAGCGTCCTGAAAAATACCGAAATTACATCCTCCGGAGAGAATGAAACCCTGAACAAAACAATTCCCCGAAAACCCGCCGGAAACTTTTTTAAAATCTATCCCAACCCAACACCCGGTATGGTAACACTTGACCTGGCAAATGTCGAAGATTCCGGACCCGTTAGGGTTGAAATTTTCAGCATGCAGAGCGAGGAGGTTCTGTCGCAAAACATGAACCAATCCGGAAAATATGCCATTTCACTATTCGGTAAACCCGGGGGGATATATCTGCTCAGGATAGTATCCAAAAACCAGGTTGCCTCTGTAAAAATCGTGAAACAATAGGTTCAATACCTTTACCTTTTATTGATCACTAACCCAATTTATTATGCCACTGTTCACTATCTTAATCGTACTGGTTGTCGCAGGCATCCTGTTATGGCTTGTCAATACATACATCCCCATGGATGTAAAAATCAAAAGGATCTTTAACGTTGTTGTCGTTGTTGTCATTGTCATCTGGCTCCTCAAGGTATTCGGACTTTTTGCCTACCTGATGGCCATACATGTTTAACACGATAGACGAATAACGGTTTGTCGGGGATGTTGCATAAAGTTTGGATAGCCGGTCTGATTGCTGTTTGCCTGTCATTGCCGGGGAAAGAATCTTTTTCACAATCTTACCCCAACCAGGAGGAATCGCTTCCGGGAAATTTCGACAGTACGTACCTGGCAGATTACACCGGTTTGTTCACGACCCGACTGTTCCTGCTGTTTCAGAATGCCTCGCTGCTCATCAATACCGCCGGTGATAATATTCCAAAGATCGTTTACCGGCCGAATGTAAACCTCCGGGTGGGGATCGCAGGATTCTGGAAATGGTTCGGATTGGGATTGTCCATTGATAATCCTTTCTACAAAACCGACCAGGATGCCTATGGAAAAACATCCACCCTTGACCTCCGCGTAAACGCGTTCGGGCGAGTCGTTGCAGGGGAGTTGTTTCTGCAGCAATACCACGGTTATTTTATCAGCTCTCCTGAAAAACCTGACGGAACTCATTATACCCTTCCCGACATGCGCACATTTTCACTTGGCCTGGCCGGGTATTGGATTTATAATGCCAGGCGATTTTCCATCCGGGCGGCATTTATCCAGAATGAACGCCAGAAGAGGAGTGCCGGGAGCCTGGTTGTCAGGCCTGCATTGTTATATTATAACATAACTTCCGATCAGGGCATCATTCCTGCAGGACTTGTTAACGAGTATCACATACCATTGACAAGCGTTGTGACAAGCGGTACTTTTTATTCCCTGGGACTTTCGCCGGGATATGCCTACACCCTGGTATTCCTGAAGAATATATATCTCACGGCAGCTCTTTTCCCGGGTGTTGCCGCCCAGTTTTCCTCATATAGCGGTGGAGAGAAAGCCTTTTCCGACTTTGAATTTGCTTTTCAACTCAGCGGGAGGTTCGCCTTTGGTTACAATTCAGATAAATGGTTCCTCGGCGGGTCGGTTCAGACAGGCTTTAACGAAGTTCCCGACAAACTCAGCAAGGCACTCTTCAGTTATGATGTGGCACAATTTCGCCTGTGGGGAGGAACCCGGTTTGACATCTTTAAAAAGAAGAAGAAGATTCCGGCCGCTTTTTAATGTGTGAATGATGTAAGTTATTTCAGGAGTTATGTAACACTTTAGGATCCAAATGAACTGAACTTTGTATCCTGAAATGATCCACAAAAACAATTGAAATAAAATGAAAAAGTTACGAATGGTCCTCTTCGTCATCATGGTATCAGGTACCACGTTCATGTCGTCCTGTATGTTCCCGGGTCCGGGAATGGGAAGTTCCAGGGGCCATCATGAACCACACGGCCAAAGCCAGCATCATGGAAACGACGGCCATCATGACAACGACGACCACCATGACAATTGAATTCCGATCTTGGAATACCGGATTGTAATTTAATTAAGTTTGCAGCAGTTATGATTATTAGCAAGACAAATTGATGATTCGCAAGACAATTTTTTTTGTATTTCTGTTTTGTGTTTTTTTGATGCACAGGGTCGAAGCCCAGGAAAAAACAGACTCCATCCCACCACAGAAAAGTGATTCGGTGAGTAAGAAACCGGATACTTTAATCATTACGGCTGAACCCCAGAACATCCTGCCCACCAGTAACTTTTCCAGGTCCTATGCATATTCTTACTGGACAGATACAAAATCGGTTTTTACCAACCCGTTCCGATGGAAAAAGAGTCAGATCATTGCAGCATCGGCAATAGTCGCCGGAACCATAACCCTTATAGCAATTGGTGACAAACCGATCCAGCAGTTTTTTTACCGAAACCAATCCTATTTCATCAGTAAAAGTTCCTATTACTTTTTTAGTCCACTTGGAAGTGGTGTGATTGCCATCCCGGCTCTGGGTGTTTTTTATGCCTGCGGTGTGATCTGGAAGAATAAAAAAGCAAAGGAAACAGGCATGAAGGGGGTTGAAGCCTATGTGATTACGGCTGTTTTGACCAATGTCATCAAACAGGTCACGCACCGGCATCGTCCTTACCAGGATACTCCTCCCGATCCCCATATCTGGGAAGGGCCTTTCAGCTGGGGCGGCGATTATGGCACTTTTGGCTACAACTCATTTCCTTCGGGTCACTCTTCGGCGATTTTTGCCATTGCGACCGTTGTGGGGCTGGAGTACTGGAACACGAAATGGGTGCCGGCCGTCAGTTTCGGAATGGCAGGTTTCACGGCCCTTTACCGGCTGGCTGTCAATGACCACTGGGCATCGGATGTATTGTTCGGATCTGCGCTTGGCTTTGCCGTAGGCAGCATGGTCTATTTCAATGCCAACAAAAAACTGGAGGTGATTCCCGTCAGCTCCACAGGAGTGGGAGCAACCCTGATCTACCGGTTTTAATCCCTGGAATTCCCTGAAATTCTCAGATGCTGTTTGAATTTCTTCCCGTTTTGAAAAATCATCAAAACTTCCGGCGAAATCAACGGTGAAATAGTCTCACATTGTTATCGGTAACGCTCCTGGTTCCAGGACGAGATAACTGGCGAAAAAGTTATCAACATTCGGTATCACCTTTTTGAAAAATTCCGATTAAGCAATAAAAGCTTATGGCACGCAGCAATTATAATATGATAACGAGAACATACAGCGGGAAACTCGGCAACATCGTCATGCAAGATGATGGGGTCATAAGGTCGATTCCCGACCTGTCGGAAACAATCCGCTCGGAAAAACAAAAGCAGCATCTTCTCCGGTTTGAACGTGCCAAGGAGTATGGTCGCCAGACGGTTGCAGATCCGCAACAATCAGCCGGCTATGCTGTGTACCTTAAACGCTGGAAAAAGAAAAAGAAAAATATAGGAATATACCAGCTGGCCATCATGGATTTCATGAATCCTCCTTCAATCCGGGAGGCCGGACCCGATTCCAAGATCGGGGGTGCAGGCAATTCGGTCATAATCAGTGCCAGGGATCGCTTCAGAATGCCCAGGGTGAGTGTGACTCTTGTTGCACCCGATGGCAGAATCCTTGAAGAAGGAGAGACCGGCGACCCGGATTACTGCGGTCAATATAAATATGTTATAAAAGAATCCTCATTGCTGCAACCGGGGACCATTTGCCGCGTGAGGGCCACCGACATTCCCGGAAATGTCACTGAAAAAGAGTTCGCCTGCTTTGGGTAAAGTTCTTCCAGTTTCCCCTTTTCTAAGTCTTCTTTAAGACTCCCCTAAGCCTTCTCTAAGTCTTCCCTAAGTCTTCTCTAAGTTACCTTCGATGTTCCTTTGATGTTCCTTCGATGTTCCTTCGATGTTCCTTCGATGTTTATTCAATGTTTGTTCAATGGCCTGCTATTCGGCGAATTCAAGGTTGGTTGACTAGCAGGTTCAATTGATCAGGTTCCGGGGAATTCAGATAATTTTTTGCCACCTCTGTATCCTGCTTTTTGATCGTTTCACCAGGCCAATTTGTAAAACCCATGTTGGGTTTTGTTGCATCGGCCCTGTCGGTCAAGATCTTTGCAACTGTTTTCCCGGTCACTGCCAGATGGAATTTATTTTGCACCGAACCGAAGAAATCCAATGTCTTTTGTTGTGAATGTTCATAACCGGTACTGGTGGCGTAAATCTCGCACACTTTCCGGTAAAATACTTTTTCGGAACTCCGGATGTCATGGATACGGGACAATTGGTGGGGATTATCATTTTTGTGTTGGGAAATATTCAGTAATCGCTGGATTCGCTTGTTACTGTGGTGAAAAACACAGTTTAGCTATACTTCCTGCTTAATTCTTTCGTAACCGAAAAATTTCCACCAACAAATCGTAACTTGCTTTATATACCGGCAATTCCTGATGTAACCCCATTTCTCAAAATAATCAAACAGGCAAATAGTTTTAAAAATTCCGAACGCAACGCACAGACATACTGCCACTCTCAGTATTGTCGAACCTGTATACATTGCTGTAGCTAGACGTCGTGTTCCGGCTCCAGGCATAACTTGTAACTTCCTCAGATGAACTCCACCAGTAGCCGACGCTGCCAATGGAGTAGAACGCTCCATTGTAGATACGAAAGCCTGCCGGACCGGCTGTAAAGCCACTTTCGTTGGTTGCCCCGGTATTTGGAGCATACCATAGACCGGTGCCTGCTTCGATTGTACCTGTAGATTTCATTTTCCCACCTGAGACACTTTCTCCTCCCAGGAAATTTGTAGATGCAGTCCACTCAGCATCTGTTGGAATATGCCAGCCTGTAGGACATATTCCTTTCACACCGGCTGTGGTTACATATTGCATCATTTCACTCCATTCGTATAAACCACCGTATATGTTGCAATTCGATTCAAGGTCGTTGTAACAGTATTTCTCAATTATGCTGTTATTTGTTTGTTCCAGTGCGCCATTTATCCTTGTTCCGATATTTAGGTTTTCTTTAAACCAGCATTGTGAGCCTATCTGAACTGTATTGTAAGTTTGGCCACCATAAGATACTGTGGGTGTTCCCGGGCAGGGCACTCCAGCACAGGCAGAAGTTGTCTGTGAAAGGGTAACAGGGGTTGAGTTTCCGCAAACACTGTATGCCCAGGCATAGCGGGTATAAGCAGTATTGCAGGTCAACCCGGTTTCGGTGTTGGTTAAAGCAGTGCCCATATCTGTTGCTCCTGCATAGTTGTTTACCGCGCTCCATTTATACCCCGTAGCACCGGAAACCGCATTCCAGTTCCAGACGATCTGAGTTGGAGATGGCACCTGTGTTCCGGCGGTTGGCGCGGCAGGCGGGTTGAGGGAAGTTGTTTGCGTAAGGGTAACCGGGGTGGAATTCCCGCAAGCACTGTAAGCCCAGGCATAGCGGGTGTAAGCGGAATTTCACATCCAACCCGGCTGATGCATTTGGTGGGCTGTTGTCGGTGTTGATAGCCACCTGGGCAAATAAGGCGATGCTTGCAAGCAGGAACAAGAATATAAATGCAATGACTTTTTTCATGGCAGGAGAATTAATTGTTAATTATGTAACAATATGATTATTAACCTAATACAATGCAATATTACGATTAATATTAGGGTATTATCTGTTTTATAATTCAAATTAACATTTTTTAACAAAAAATTGCAGGCCATTAAAAATGTCCCGGATTCCGATTACAATTGGAATCCGGGACTAAAATATTACATAGTGCCTTCATCAGCAAAGGAATAATAGGCATCATGGGCAACAAATTTGTGATCAGGAACAGAAGCATCTACCCGTACATCTTTATACACATACCAATGCGGCAAACTCCCGTAGCGTTAGGTCACTGTTCTGCCATTCATCTGCTTTGGCAAACATTGCTGCCGGCTTCGGTGTTCTCACGGTACCCTGATTTTTGCCGTAAAGGTAAACCGGGGCCAGCTATTGGAAAAGATGGGGTTGGTAGGGAGGATACGACTGTTCTTTCCTGAAGAAACAATACAGGGAAAAGGGTTATTGTCAGTTATAGTGTCCCCGGCGTTGTTTATCCTCAAGATACAACAGTAAGAAGACGCTCTGATCTGTCTGTATAGAATGGTGGCCGGGCACGCCTCGCTGGTAAAGGTCATTGTAATAGAGCTGGGCTTCCGTACCGATGCTCAGGGTTTTAAACAATCGCACAGTCACCCTGGGTTTTAAAATCTGGATGAAGTTGTTCCCGTTTGTGCCGATGTAGGTGCGCATCCAGTAAAAATAGTACCTCAGGGTGGCGGTCGCATATTTACTCAGGTTTATGGTGGTTTCAAACTTCGCCTCCAGTCCGCCTACAAAATTATAATCCCGCACCTGGGTCGTATCAATGACGAACTTTGTGCTGTTTCCTCCAAATGGCACCAGTGCCAGGTGGATGCTTGTATAAAGGTTGCTCTCCTTGCTTAACGGCAACTTCGATACTACTCCGCCTCCTAACCCGATGGTGCCTAACTCAAATTTGTCATTGTCCCAGTAATCATAATATTGAAATCCCCCGACAAGCAGAGCCATTTTACCCAATTGCATGTTTTTGCCGAATAAAATTCCATAGCCAAGAATGTTGTCGAGGTATTTCCTTCCTACACCGATATTCAGATCAAGACGAAGCTTGAAAAAATCAAAAGGTTTTCTTTTTCGAAGTTCAAAAGGATTTCCATAGTCAAACTGGACATTAAAAATACCACTGTATGTTCCGCTTCCGAAAACTTTGTTGGGCACATCATCAATTTTACGTGCACCTCCGTAGAGTGAAATATTGATCGGCTCTTTTTCATAAACCTCCTTGTTGGTCCGCCTGAATGATTTTCCCTGGATCAGCCGGTTAAAACCCCTCACCGGATCAACCAGTCCGGCTGCAATTTCACGAAAAACCCGCTCCCTTCCCCTGGTGCGGTCATCCAGAATGTTCGAACTTAACCGGTATAGTATCTCTCCGAAAAATGTTCCATTGACCGGGGTGTAGATGATGTCGTTGAAGGATGGACGCGTATTTTCACCGAAATATTCCCAAAGGAGGCTGCCTTCGACTGCAAAACCGAATGACTGGTAAAAATTATAACCATTGGCACGTCCGGCATTGTACGAAAGGGTTCCCGAATAGGGGTGCCCGATGAAATTTACGCCGAACCGGTCGTTGTCCCATTCCCATCCTTTATCCACGTTGTATTTCCAGGTTTGGAAACCGATGCGTGCATAAGCAGCATTCAGTGCATACCTGTCCAAAGCCCAGGTGAGCGTTAGCGCTCCCAGTACTTCAACTGTGGGGATCCAAAGCGGGTACCTTTTATTGTATTCAGGGTCGTCATCGAGCAAATCACCGTATTTGTTTTGCTTTGTGGTATCAACGAGCGCACTTTTTGCTGGTTCATTGCCGGTTGAATCTGAAAGTTTTTTCACTTTTACCTCTTCGATCTTCTTGATCTGGGTTTCCCTGGTGCCTTTACCCGGTACGATGGTATCGTTCGGGGCCACTTTTTGGGGATTCTGGGGTGCTACTTCCTGCCCGAAAATCAAGGTGGAAGCGAATATAAAAAGGATTGAAAAAAAGAATACTTTCATTTTTGCGGCTGTATGAAAATCATGTGTAACGCGTAACTGTAAACATATGCAGTCGGTTACAAAGTTATATTCATGAGCCGCCATCTGTGTTATATAACTTTGGCAAAGAGTTACATCATTCACACATTTTACCTGGAACAAAGAGTCTGCTTAAAATTGGTTGTTAAATCCCTTTAGACACAAACTAACGCAGAGAAACACAAAATAAATTGGGATTAAAAGGAATTTCCGGAGGGAAGTGAATTTCGGATTTCAGATTTCAGATTTCAGATTCCCAGCGCATTCCATCATTACTTAGGAGCCGGTGAAAAAGAAGCAACCATCAGAATATTAAAAATATATGTGTTTGGTTGATGAGTTCGTCGAGTCATTTTTATGTATTTTCATAGCTGCTTTTTCACCAAGCCCAACTTCAGAGGTGTCTGGACATGCGGCATTTCAGTGCAAACTGAGGGTGCTCCCGTTTCATTCACCGGGCTCATATAGCCGGAGCCTGTTTTTAAGTGAGATTATTTCATCCTGCATGGCAGTTATCCGTTGCAGCATATGTGTGATGGTTTCAATTCCCTCGAGGTTGATGTCCAGTTCGTAGTATAAACGAAGGAACTTTTCCAGTTTTTGCAACTGGCTTTCGGCAATAAACCCCGTTTCTTCGACAGTAGAAATTTCTATCAGTCCGGTTTGCTGCAATGAACTGATAAACGAAAATTCAATGTTGTGGCTGGTGCAGAATTCATCCAGAGCGATCAGGTTTTCTGTTTGCATGGCGCACGGTTTTAATATTACAATTTCGATAGTTCGGTAAATAATGTCTTCTGCCTGTCGGTAAGGTTTGTCGGTATTTTTATGAGATAAGTCACGTAAAGATCTCCAAACTGGCCCTCGTTTTTATAAACAGGAAAACCCTTGCCCTTTAACTTCACTTTACTGCCGTTTTGCGTTTCAGGCTTTACATGCAGTTTGACTTTGCCACTTAAGGTGTCGAGGGTGATTTCACCTCCAAGCACGGCAGTGTACAAGTCGAGTTCAGCAGTGGTGTAGAGGTTATCTGCCAGCCTTTTGATGGTGGGATGGTTGGCGATTGAAAACGATATGAACAAATCACCGTTTGGCCCTCCGTTTCTTCCCGGGCCTCCATGACCGGCTATTTTAATGGTCTGGCCGTTTTCAATGCCGGCGGGGATCGTGATGCGGATTTTTTTATCGTTGACCGTAAGGGTTTGCTGATGTGTTTTATACGCATCAAGCAGATTCAACTGCAACTCAGCGTTGTAATCTTCTCCCCGGTATTTCGCCTGCCTGCCCCTGCCTGCACCGGGGGTGCCGCCAAACATGGACTCAAAGAAATCGGAAAAATCCCCACCGGAAGATGACCCCGAAAATCCCGCCCCACGCGAATTTGGGGATTGTTCCCGGTTTTGTCTTGCTTGTTCATATTCATCGGCGTGCTGCCAGTCCGCTCCGTGCTGATCGTATTTTTTACGTTTTTCAGGATCGCTCAGCACCTCATTGGCTTCATTGATTTGCTGAAACTTCCTCTTGGCATCTTTGTCGTTCGGATTCAAATCGGGGTGCAGTTTCCTGGCAAGTTTCCGGTAGGCGCTTTTAATCTCCTTTGGCGTTGCCGACTTCTCTATCCCCAATACCTTATAATAGTCTACGTAATCCATCTCTTTTTTGACTTTTACTGGTTAGGTTTTATCGGGAGTTGTTGCCGGTCTTTTCTGCATACCAGGGATCGGCGTTCGCATCTCATCAAAGAATGGTGTCGATTTTCTTTCAACGCATGTTGCGGCGTAAAGGTAAAGAGCCGCGCTCCAGGTTTGCCAGTCCTGCCCCATGGGCTTGCCATCCTGGGCTTTAATCCATTCGTTAAATCCAAAACTAACCCCTTCGGCACTGGCAATTTTTATATAACGTGTAAGCGCCAGGAGTTTTTCCCCGGCGAGGGTGTACCGTTTGGCAGCCACCAGGGCAGCCACATAAAATCCACAGATAAAAGGCCAGATGCCTCCGTTATGATATTCCCCCGGATTGTTGAATGTTGCGTACCTTTCAAGCCAGTCGGGATCTTCAGGCTTAATATATGGGAAGAAATTGGGCGGCAGGTCAATGGCCAGTTCTCCCCTTGTTCTCATCTCTGCACATTCATCTTCGATCCATGAAACCATCTCCTCCGCACGTGTAGGGGAAGCCAATCCCGAGAGAATGGCGAGACTGTTGCCCAGGAGGTCGAAACGCTCGCTGCTGTGTATTTTATAGGACCAGAAGGCATAGTAAGGTTTATGCTTTACCACCAGCCCTTCGTGTACATGGTGGTGGATCGTACCGCCGGTGATGGTAAAACGCCCCATGTCGTGACGCATATTTTCGGCCCGTTCATGCTGGCCTAGAAGTCTTAGGTAACTGTATACCAGTGTGTTCACATACAACCCATACCCGGTCACCCACTGTTCGTCGCGCCAGTCGCTGGTGGGTTGCTGGGCAATAAGGTAACGGTCCGAAGGACTCTGATACTCCATCCATGTCAGGGCTTTGCCGACAGCATCCTCAAGAAAATCAGGCTCATGGCTTATTTTTCTGAAAATGGCTGCACCCAGCAGAAACAAAGGAGTGGTATCGCTTGATCCACGGTCATCCTTGTCATGTACGAGCGAAGGAATGTGACCATGTTCGGTTTGATTCTCTGCAAGTGTTTCCAGGACGGTCCTTATACTTGCCAGCAATTGAAGATTCCCTGAAACAGCAATTCCCAGGATCGAAAACATCAGATCCCTGGTATATGGTTCAGGATAACCCCAGCCGGCGGTGCGGGGAAGTCCATGGTATGGCCCGTGAGCATTATGAAGCAGCACCTCAAGTGCGGCTATTTTTGCCTCTTCGATTTCATGCCGGTTTGCAGTTTTCATAGATCTTGAATCTCCGGATTGTCAAATCAGTCTATGCCTAATTTATCATTCATGATCTGCACAAAACGTTTGGCCACGATGCGGTAGTCGAAATTTTCAACAACTCTTACCCGGGCGGCTTTGCCCATCCTGTCCCGCAAAGCGGCATCGTTCATGAGTAACAGTAAATGTTTTGCAATATCCTGAATATTTGCGCGGTAATCCACCGTGCGGGGCTCTTTAAACTGTACGGTATGTTGATCCTCAAAGCCCGATTCACCGCCGACCATCACCTGGTTCACGACAATCCTTTGTGCGACCTTTGCTAAAAATGCTGTTTCACCGTGAACCAGCGTATCAAGCATTCCCATTGCCATGATTCCGATAACCGGTTTTTCGCAGGCGCCTGCCTCCACCTGTGGCATTCCAAAACCTTCAAGCCGTGAAGGGGCTGCGTAAATATCGCATGCTGCTATAAGGTAAGGCATGAAATTCCGTGAAATGGTGTTGGTTTCATAGGTCACTTTCTTTTGAATGCCCAGGTGCATCGCCATTTCCAGGTCGGCAAGGTTTTGAAGCCTGGTGCGTGGCTGAGGCCACACCTTGCATATGTATCTCCAATCGGGTGCTTTCGCATCAATGATGGCAAGTGCCTGCATCACCTCCTGTGCTCCCTTGGAGGCGGCGTCGCCTCCAACGGTGAGAATCATCAATTGTTCGGGAGAAACACCCAGCGCTTCGCGGACGGCCACAATTTTCGGATCAGATTTGCTGTAAGGAATAAATGCGTCCGTATCACACCCTACAGGCAATATTTCAATTATTTCGCCATTGATTCCATCGCGCACATACATTTCTTTTACCCAGGCCGATGTTACCAGGATCAGCGGCAGCGCATTCAGGACTTCCTGGTAATTCGCGATATAACCATCGGCCACCAGCCATGGTACCGGCTGTACCCCAAACCGTTGCGGGTGGAGCACCAGTTGTGGTGTGTGTCCCCAGTAACCAACGCCGACAACAACATCAGGCTTGAACCAGCGGTAGTACCATTCCTTTTCCTGGGCTGATTCGAAATGAACGGCATGCGCATCAACACCCATTTCGAGCAATCCGCGGTATAACAGGTCACCCTGCGTTGCAAGTCCGCCCGGGGCAGGAGGATAGTCATATAAAACGAGGACCTTCATAGTGTTTTTTTAGCATCATACGAGTTTGTAAATTGCCGGAATGATTCTGCCAGCGGGGTTGTTTCTGCTTCGAAACTGTTTTTCCCGAATCCATAAGTTTCTGTGATGATGCTGTACTTTCTCATCCAGACCCGTTTGGTTAATCTTCTGAAAACGGTATCGGTTTCGATTGGCCTGGGATAATATTTCCCGTCGCCATCTTCGTAAGCGAAAGTCCAGAGTTCACCGGCGGATATTTTCCCCGCATGCCAGAGTTTGATCACCCCCTTGCTCACCTCCTCATGCCGGATGTGCCTGGTGTATTCTCCGGCCGGACTGTGCGTGATGATCAGGTCGTAATGCTTATCAGGCAATAACTTCAATATTGTTTGTTCAATCACTGTTTCAACCAGGGGATTCTGTTCGGGCCCGTCGTCCAGGTCGCCCATGATCCCTTCGGATTTGAGCACTTTCAATGCTTCATGAAACTTCGGGGCACGGTCGGTATCACTTCCCCGGCACAGACAGGCAATAAAACACACCCATGAGGGATGGCTCAGTATTGTACCTCCTGCCCAAAGTGTTTCATCATCGGGATGAGCCACGACAATGGCTACCGACCTGGGCTGTTTAATTCTTTGAAATGAAATATTTTTTGACAAAGGATTGTTGTTGATGTTCTGTCATTTTATCTGTTTGTTCAAGCTCGATCTCTGTTTTTGCAAAAAGGTGATCTGCTTTCAGTAAATTGAACAATTCAACTTTTGCATCGGTCGGTCCGAAGAGAATCACCTCATCGTAATTTCTGATAACCTCTCCAAGTTCTTTGTAATAGGCCGAAAGTTTGTGCTGTTCCTTTGTGTGCATCATGCTTTCTCCTTTGTCGAGACTCAGCTCTTTATCCGCGTGAGTGAATTTCGAGGTGATGACGGTGGTCTGCAACACCCCTGTTGAAAATTCCGTAATATGAGCGCTTGAATGATCCATCCAAATGCCTAATTTTTTTGCTGTTTTCATTTTTACTGAAGTTATTTTATCATTGAAACATTAGACGACAAAGTTGCACTCTTTTCATTGCGGAAGTGTTACATAACTTTAATGATAACTTGCATCATTCACACATTTTGCAGGATTAAAATTTGACCCTTTGATAAAAAAATCTTTTGGTGACCTCTGCTGCAAAGATATAAGCCATCACAATCAGCATCAGCAGCAGATAGGTGGTAAGCGTGAGAGGAGTGAATCCAAAAACATTTCCAAGCGGGGTGAATGGCAGGATGATGGTGACAACCGCAATCGTCAGTGTGGCGATCAGCAGGTATTTTCCCGGCCTGCTCCTGAAAAACGGTTTCCGGCTTCGGATAACAAGCACGATCATCGAAGCTGAAATGACCGATTCAAGGAACCAGCCTGTCCTGAACTGAACCTCGCTGGCCCGAAGCACGAGCAGCAGCAATCCAAAGGTCAGGTAGTCGAAAACAGAGCTTACCAGGCCAAAGGTAATCATGAACTTGCGAATGGCTTTGATATCCCACCTCCTGGGGTAGTTTATCATCTCATCATCAACCCTGTCGGTTGCAATGGTCATCTCCGGAAAGTCGGTAAGCAGGTTGGTCAGCAAGATCTGTTTGGGCAGCAATGGAAGAAAGGGGATGAAGAGCGATACGCCTGCCATGCTGAACATATTCCCGAAATTGGCGCTTGTGGCCATGAAGACGTACTTCAGCGTATTGGCAAAAGTTGTCCTTCCTTCTTTGACGCCTTCGATCAGCACACCCAGGTCCTTGTCGAGCAACACGATATCAGCAGCATCCTTGGCGACATCTGCGGCGGTATCCACCGAAATCCCGACGTCGGCGGCGTGAAGCGCGGAGGCGTCGTTGATGCCATCACCCATGTATCCAACCACGTTCCCGGCCTTGCGCATGGCGATGATGATTCGTTCTTTCTGGTTGGGCTCGATTTCTGCGAAAACGCTCACCGTGCCCACCTGCCGGAGCAATGCGCCATCGCTCATCCTGCGAAGATCAGGACCCGTGAGGATTTTGGTATCGGTAAGACCCATCTTTTTACTCAGGCTGGCAGCAACCAGTTTGTTGTCGCCCGTGATAATTTTGAGCGCAACGCCCAGTTTTTTCAGGCTGTTGATGGTTTCGGCTATGTTGGCCTTTGGCGGGTCAAACAGGGTAAGAAACCCCAGGAAGGTCATGTCTTTCTCATCGCTCTTGCTGATAAGCGAATCATTGGACATGCTTTTATAAGCGATGCCAAGGGTACGAAAACCCTCGTTGCTGAATGCAGCAAAATGTTCCTGAATCTGTTCCTGTACCGAAGCGATGGCAACAATGGTGCCTTCCTTCGTTTCTGAGGTAGAGCATACCTCGAGAATATTGGCAAGCGCACCCTTGGTCACCATTACGTGGGCGTCTCCATGAGTGACGGATATGCTCAGTCGTTTCCGGAGAAAATCATAGGGAATTTCATCGTGTTTGGCATAGCCCGCCAGGTCAGGTTTCCGATATTTCAAAATGGCTTCATCAATAGGATTTGTGAAGCCCGTTTCGTAAAACGCATTGATGTATGCATACAGGAAAACCTTGTCGTTTGCAGCTCCGTTCACGTCGAGGGCCGATTCAACCTGGACCGTTCCCTCTGTAAGCGTGCCGGTTTTGTCGGAACAGATGATATTCATGCTGCCGAAGTTCTCAATGGAAGCAAGCCGTTTGACGATCACTTTATTTTGCGCCATCTTTTTGGCGCCATGCGCCAGGTTGATGCTGATGATTGCCGGTAATAACTGCGGGGTGAGACCGACTGCCAGCGCCAGTGAAAAAAGAAAGGCGTCGAGAACCGGCCGGTGAAGGTATACGTTGATGGCGAAAATAACGACCACAAGCACCAGTGTGACCTCTCCTAGAAAATATCCGAATTTCCGTATGCCATGTTCAAAGTCCGTTTCCGGCGCCTTCAGGTTCAGTCGCTCGGAGACCTTTCCAAACTCGGTGTTTATCCCGGTAAGTATCACCAGGGCTTTGGCTGTACCGCTTACGATATGTGTTCCCATCCACACGGTGTTTGTCCTTTGAGCCAGGGCAGTATCGGCTGGCAGTAACGTCACAGATTTTTCAACCGGGAATGTTTCGCCGGTAAGCATGGCTTCATCCGCAAAAATATCTTTCTCCTCTATCAGCAGGCAGTCTCCCGGTACAATATCCCCTGCATTCAATACCACGACATCGCCAGGAACAATATCCTCTACCGGAATCTCAACCTCTTTGCCATCGCGGAGTACGGCAGCCTTGATTTGTACGATGGCAAGCAACTTTGCCACGGCATTGGAGGCGCTGTTCTCCTGCCAGAAGCCAAGGAGCCCGCTGATGAGAACAATGGCAAAAATGATGGAAGCATCAACAAGGTTATGCAAAAACAATGATAACCCCGTTGCAACCAGCAGGATGAGAATGATCGGGCTCTTGAACTGCCCGATCAGGAGCGTGAATGCATTCGATCTTGTTTTTGGCTTCAGGCGGTTAGCCCCAAAGCTGATGAGCCTCTTTTTTGCTTCCGGGGATGTCAGTCCGCCAACAGTCGCCTGGAGCCTGTCAAGTAATTCTGAAGCCGGGAAGCTCCAGAATGAAGGAGGAGTCTGATCCATTTTTCTATGAAGGGTGGTTGTTGTATTTTGTCGGAACCACGAAAAGAGGGATGGTCGTGTGACGTAAAACCTTTTCGGCAACGCTTCCCATAACGATATTCTCCAGCCATTTGCGGCTGTGAGTACCTAAGACAATGATATCGGCTTTCATTTTTTTTGCACTCTTCAGGATTGCTTCGGCGAAATCACCTTCCTCAACCATGGTTTGAATGGTGTCGTCGCCCAGGTGGTGTCTTGATTTGTCAAGGAACTCCAGGGATGCTTTTTTCAGCACGACAGCAATATCCGGTTCCATCTGGCTCACATCCAGGTTGCCAACATATCCCATGATCGGAGAAAAGTCAGTTGAAGCGTAATATACCGGGTCGGATACCACATGCAGTAAAATTACTTCCGCATCCATGGACCGGGCCATTGCAAAGCCCACCTCTGCCACTTTTTGTGCGGTTGGATTATAATCAAGTGCAATCAATACTTTTTTTTTCTTAATCGGTTTCATATCAGTTATTTTAAAAGGTTCAGGACTTCTCACTTTTGTTCATCCAGGTCGCTGTGGTCATCTCCTCCAAGGCTGTAGAAATTATTCTCCTCATCTTCACCGCCGGTATTTTCCATCTCATCATCCAGTTCTGAGCCGGGAATGTCAAGATCGCTACCAGACATGTCGTCGGGAAAATCCTTTTCATTGTTTGCACCGGCTTTATTTTCATCCGGCACTTTGATCAGGGTGACATCTTCAGGATTTATATCCTGTTCTTCCCGGAATTTCCGGTAAATATCCTCGCTGGCAGGATATGCCGGGTATCCGGGCATATCATTCGCTTCTTCGTTGCTTTTATGCCCGGAGGGCAGTTTGGCATAGACGGCTTCTTCTTTCATTTTTGTTGAGGTTTAAACAACTAAATTAGGTACCTGCCGGTAAGATTGTGTTACATGATTTTCGAAAAGAGTTACATGATTCACGCATTTTACCTACCTGCCGGTTAACCCTGAAATGTCGACCACCGATAAAAGACATTTCCGGTCGTCAGGCGTAACAATGCCTTCCAGGTAAACATGGATTGAGGTCTTAGTGTCGTAACCCAGCATTAATTCGCACGTTTCCTTTGAATTGCCGGAATAAACTTTACTAAAGAACGTGTTAAATACCGGTTTTGACTCGTCAGAAACAAATAGCCTGAAGTTGCTGTTTATCAAGGCAAAACGTTTATCTCCCAATATCTCGGCACCCGTGAAGTTCAGGTCGCAGATGGCGCAATGTTCATCGAGGGTGAAATAACCCATCGGGGCAAAATCATACAACATGGTGTATTTTTTCAATGCTGCTTCTGTCGTCTCATTCGCCTGGCGCAATTCTTCATTCTGCATCTCCAGTTCTATCTGGTGCACCTGCAATTCATGTAAAAGCCTTTTTACATCAATTTCCACGATATTGCTCTCTTCTTTCTTATTCTTTTGGGCCAGTTGTTCTTCCGCCTTCATCCGCAGTATTTGTCCATCCGTCAGGTTCTCTTCTTCTCTATTCATGATCTGTTTTTTTTTGTTTATGAATAATAATCATTCCTGCTGCCATTTTCCTGTTGTCGTGAAGTATGGTTGAGGACCATTCAACATCAGGAACCATACCTGCTCCTGTGAGCGCCGGCATTTTAAATTTGCTGTCCATTAATTTTTCCAGCAGGTAAACAATGTATTTGGCCGTCTTTTTTTGCGCACCGGCAGGAACAAACAAATTAACGTAGTTTTCGTTTATCACATCTTCCCGTTTTTTTCCGAAAAACATTTCAGCCGCAGGATTGAATTCCTGGATTTTCAGATCTTTTAATAACCTGATGGTCACATCAGGAGAGGAATTTAATAGCAAACGGTTGATCTGTGCTGTTTCATGTAATTTTATTTCAACATCTTTGAGATCGGAAATGTTGAAAAAGGTAATGACCAGTCCGTCGATTCTGTCATCGAAGGTACGGTAGGGCATGATGCGGATGGAAAACCACCTTCCGTCTTTTGCGGGAACCTGTTTTTCAATAAATATTAGCGTTCTCAATACTTCCATTGCATCGGCAGCCAGTTTGGGGTAAAGCAGGTCGGAAACCTGGTCGGTAAAGGGACGCCCGATGTCGCTTTTGATAAATTTGAAAATTTTGGTTGCCTGGAGGGTATAACGGCGGATGTTCAATTCCTTGTCGAGGAACAGGGTGGCAATGTCGGTGCTGTCGAGCAGGTTTTTCATGTCATTGTTTACCCGCGAGTAATCATCCACTTTTGATTGCAATTCAGCATTCACGGTTTGAAGTTCTTCATTGAGGCTTTGCATTTCCTCTATTGAAGTGGTAAGTTCTTCGTTTGTGGATTGAAGTTCTTCATTGGTGGATTGCAACTCCTCATTCGTTGATTTCAGTTCTTCCTGCGAAGTTTGCATCTCTTCCAGGGTGTTCTGCAGTTCATGGCGAATATCCAGCAACTCTTTTTCCAACTCGGATTGCCTTGCGTTGTTTGGGCTCCTCCCGGCGTTCTCAGCCCGTGGTTTCGTATCGGGAGGGTCAGGAAGATCTGCAAAAGTGATCATCAGGGTGCCATTTAACGGCTCCGGTTTGCCAATCCAGTGAATGTTGATATTTAATGTTTGTGTTTTCCCGTTTGAGTCAACCTTGACATTGTGTAAAACAACCGTTTCCTTGTTGGTAATCGATCTGCGGAAAGCCAATGGGAATTCGTTGCGCAATCCTTCGCGCAGCATGGCGAAAATATTCAGGTTTGCTTTGCCGACTGCCGGTTCCAGGTATTTCCCGGTATGCCCGCTGATGTATATGATGTCGCCGTTTTCGTTTACCAAAACACCTGCAGGTGAAAAATGCTGCAACAGCAGCTGATCGGCAAGCGTCTGAATATTTGATGTTGAACTCGTTGGAATCACATTCTCAACACTGGCCGGTTTTGCCCGTGAAAATGAAGAGGGGAAATCGAACAGCTCGTTTGCCAGGGGAGTTGGCGAGCGTTTGAAAATTTTCAGCTTCGCATCCACGGGGGTAAAAAGATGGCTCTGTGTACCAAGGGTTTCAGAGTTGCCAAGCAAGACAATTCCTCCGGGATTTATACTGTAGAAGAAAAGTCCCAGCAGTTTTTTTTGCAACTCAGGCTCCATGTAGATGAGCAAATTACGGCATGAAAGGATGTCAAGTTTGGTAAATGGCGGATGCATGATGATGTTGTGCTGCGCAAACACAACTGTTTCCCTTATTTCGGCATTGACGCGATAGCTGTCGTCTGCCGGAATGAAAAAACGGTTCAGCCGGGCTGGTGATATGCCGGCAGCAATATTTGCCGGAAAAACACCTTTCCTGGCTGTTTCGATGGCTTCATTATCGAGATCGGTGGCAAATATCTGCAACGAATAGCCTCCATGAGGATTGATTTTTTCCACCACTTCCTTGAATACGATGGCGAGGGAATAGGCTTCTTCGCCGGTTGAACACCCCGGAACCCAGGCCCTCAAAACGGAACCGGTTTGCCGGTTGGCAATGATGCCCGGAAATACCGTCGCTGCCAGCTCTTCCCAAACCGGGGAATCGCGAAAGAATTCAGTAACACCGATGAGCAATTCTTTGAAAAGGATTTCGATTTCCTTTGGATTCTCTTGCAAAAAACCGACATAGGAGGCAATTTTGTCAATTTTAAAAATGCCCATACGCCGTTCAATACGACGATATACCGTATTTTTTTTATACAATGAGAAATCATTGCCCGTATGGGTTCTCAGCAGGATGATTATTTTTTCGAGAGAACTCTTGTCGTTCAAATCTTTACCTGTAGCTGGTCTCAGGGCAGGTGCCAGTTTTAAGTATTCAAGAAGCTTTTCATACAGCTCACTGGCAGGGGCAACGATATCCACCACAACAGAATCAATGGCATTGCGGGGCATGCTGTCGAACTTTGCAGTGGCAGGTTCCTGGACCATGGCTATCCCGTTTTTTTCTTTGATGGCATGGAGTCCGATGCTGCCGTCAGAGCCCATGCCCGATAGAATGACACCAATCGCCCGTTCCTGCTTGTCGGCGGCAAGGGATCGCAGGAAAAAGTCAATCGGAAGGCGTAAACCCCTTGATTCCATTGGCTCAAACAGGTGAAGAACCCCGTTTAAGATAGACATGCTCGTATTAGGCGGAATAACATATACGCAGTTTGGCTTTACAACCATGAGGTCTTTTACCTGGAAAACTTTCATCCTGGAGATCCGCTGAAGCAGTTCCGGCAACATCCCCTTCTGGGTGGGGTCAAGGTGTTGAATGACAATAAAGGCCATGCCGCTGTTTTCAGGGATATTCCCTAAAAATTGCTCCAGGGCTTCCAGTCCGCCAGCCGAGGCACCGATGCTGACAATCGGAAACTGACCGGGGCTTGTGTCGGAAGATTTGTTTTTTACAGGCAGTGATCCTTTTGTTTTATCTGGTTTCACGGGTCTTTGTTTGGCGCACTTTTCCGGTTTCCGTTAAGGGGAAGAATCCTTCTTATGCCCGATCGGGCATAATGAATGTATCTTAAATCGTTTTTACTTGTAAAAATCAAATATACGTTATTTCCGGTTAAAAGTCAATGCAGAATGTGTGAAAACAACAAACAATCCGGTTATCCCGGTTTCTTCAAAGCGATGCATGTTTTCGTCGTTTAAAGGTCTTGTATAATTCGAACCATAGGATGGTGGATAATCCCGCAAATACACAGATGCCCAAATTGATGAGGGTTGGTTTCTGGAACTGGAACAATTTTAGAAAAAAGGGGGTGTTGAGGATCAGGACCAGGAAGGAAATTGCCCCGCCTGTCACCCACAATACCGCCTTATTGGGCGTTACCAGGATCCTGAAGATATTGTCGGTCCACGACCGGTTCGTGAGGATCACTGCGATGTTCGATACCATTAAGGTGATGAAGGCCATGGCCCTTACTTCATTCGCTTCGTAGCCCTGGTGTATGGCCAGCAGGTAAACGGAAACGGTCATTAAAAGGATCCCGACCCCCTGCAGGCAGCTGAACCAGATCTTTCTGCTGCCAAAAAAAGGTTCATCGATCCTCCTTGGCGGCCGGTTCATGATGTATCGCTCCTCTTTTTCAGCTTCAAAAATGATGGAGCAGGCCGGGTCGATGATCAATTCGAGGAAAACGATATGAACAGGCCATAAAATGATCGGGAACTTCCCCAGCAATATCGGGATCAGCGACAGCCCGGCAATTGGAACATGTATTGCAAAGGTATATCCGAAGGCCTTTTGAAGGTTGTCAAAGATTCGCCTTCCCATTTTGATGGCCCCGACAATGGATAAAAAATCATCATCCATCAGCACCAGTGAAGCCGCTTCCCTGGCTACATCCGTTCCATTCTTTCCCATGGCAATCCCAATGTCGGCTGATTTCAGGGCGGGGGCGTCGTTGATGCCGTCGCCGGTCATGGCAACGATCTCCTGGTTCTTTTTCAGTGCATTGACAATTTTCAGTTTCTGCTCGGGTACTACCCTGGCAAACACGCTGATCCCGGGTATCTTTTTGCACAACTCATCTTCGCTCATGGCTTGCAACTCCTCACCGGTAATGCACCTGCCGGGATTTTCAAGACCTATTTCCGTGGCAATATGCATGGCTGTAACCGGGTAATCCCCGGTAATCATGATGACCCTGATGCCTGCCTGGTAACATTCGCCGACAGCTTGCTTTACATTTTCACGAACAGGATCGGAGAGTCCGATCAAACCAATAAAATCAAATGTAAAATCGTGCTGGAGTTCAGGTAATTCGCTGGTAGTTATTTTTGCCCTGGCCACACCCAGCACCCTCAGTCCGCCGGCAGCCAATTCTTCAACTGCGTGCAGCAAAGGCATTTTGCTTTTCCCATCCAGGTGACAAAGATCGAAAATGGATTCCGGAGCACCTTTTGCGGCTATGATTTTTTCCATGGTCCCTTTGCGTGAAAACAACCGCGACATAGCCATCAAATCTTTGGAAAGAGGGTACTCTTTGATCATTTCCCAGTTTTTGTGTATGTGCTCTGTCCCTTCGAGGTAAAGATCGCCCATGCGCATGATTGCCTGTTCCATGGGATCAAATGGATTTGTCTGACTTGAGAGGATGCCATACTCGATTATTTCATGGAATTCGGGGCCAAACACCATGGCTTTGGTGATGGTCAGGAACTCTTTGCCGTTGTAAAGCCTCGAGACAGTCATTTTATTCTGGGTCAGGGTGCCGGTTTTGTCGGTACACAGCACAGTTGCCGAGCCAAGCGTTTCTATCGCAGATGGTTTCCGGGTCAGCACTTTCTTTTTCGACATCCGCCATGCCCCGAGCGCCATGAAAACGGTGAGAATTACCGGGAACTCTTCGGGCAATACGGCCATTGCCAGGGTTATCCCGGCAAGAAATCCATTGACCAGGCTGCCGCGGGTAATGGTGAACCCGGCAATTACCAAAACACACAGGACTGCAGCGATGATGGTGAGTTTTTTTACCAGCGATCCCATCTCCTTTTTTAACCTGGTGGGTTCCTCCTTAACATCCGTCAGTGATTTCCCGATTTTCCCGATTTCAGTATGGATGCCAGTTCCGGTAACACGTGCGATGCCATTTCCCCGGATGATCATCGACCCTGAATAAACAAATGGCAAATCGTCGCCACCGGGTTGGGTGGGCTTTTCGATTTCGTCCCAATCTTTCTTCCTGACAGGTACCGACTCCCCGGTGAGCAGCGATTCATCGGCGAGTAAGTTGATCGATTCCAGTACTGTTGCATCGGCGGGAACCCTGTCGCCTTCCTGCAGCACAATGACGTCGTCTGTAACCACTTCAAAACCCGCGATTCGTGTCTCTGCGCCGTCCCTGATGACCAGGGCCCTGGGACTTGCCATATCTTTCAATGCAGTGAGGGCTTTTTCTGTCTTCTTCTCCTGGAAAAATTCAATGCCCATGATCACGAATACAAAGCCCATCAGCATCAACCCCGATGCCAGATCGCCCATCACCAGGTACAGGGTGCCGCAGGCAACCAACAGGATAAACATGGGTTCCCTGACCACACCGAATGCGATGGAAAAATAATTTTTTGGTTTTGAAGAGGGAAGGCTGTTATACCCTTCGGTGCGCAATTTTTCCTGTGCCTGGCTGGTTGTTAGTCCTTTGATCATAAAGGTTACATCCTCTCCATGTACCAGTTCAACTCCTTTTCCATCTTTTTGTAGCGGAAAATGGTGGTGATGATTTTTTGTAACCGGATAAAAGCGGTTTCGCTTTTCACAACATAATCAAAAGCCCTGTGGTGCATGCAATTTATCGCCACATCAATTTTATCCTGTGCAGACAACATTACCACGGGAATGTCGGGGTTGAATGCCTTGATTTTGTCAAGGGTCTCAATTCCGTTTATCGCATCTTTCTCGATGCCATCAAGCCGGTAATCCAGGATGATCACATCGGGATCGTGCGACAGGTTTGCGACGCAAAGTTCTCCCGTGGCAAAAGTCTCAATGGTAAAATCGGCATGTTGCAGGAATTCAATTTCCAGCGATTTCAGGAACAATGCATCGTCATCTACGAGGAAGAGTTTTATTTTATTGTCGTGTTTCACGTGTCTGATTTTTTAATTCTGTTAAACTCCACTTCCAGTTCTTTACATGCCTGGGTACACACATTCCCAACCTGGAAAACCATGTCATGTATCTCCTCAGACTGCTGCTGGGTTGTTGCGAATTCCTGGATTTTTTTTGCCATGTTTTCAAAATCCGGGCTGATCCCCATGATGGAAAAAGAGGGGATCATCTTATGCACGGCCGCATGCAGCGAATGCCAGTCTTTATCCTGCAGGCTTCGCCTCATGGCGCTGATCAACAGGGGAGTTTGTTCAAGATATAGTGAAATCATCTCCATCATCAGTTTGGGATTGGATTTGGTACGATGGATCAGATAATCGAGATCGGTGTATTTTAGCTTTTGCGTTGGAATGTATCCATTCTCTTCATTCCCGCCGAATTTTCCGGGGGCTGGTTTTTTTACAAGCCCGATTATTTTGCTGTATAGCAAACGTTCGTCAACCGGTTTTGCAATATAATCGTTCATGCCCACAGCCTTGCATTTTGCGAGGTCAACAGTGGTTACATCAGCCGTTAACGCAATGATGGGGATTTTGGAGTTCAGTTTGGTCCGGATGAATTCCGTTGCTTCAAACCCGTTCATTTCCGGCATCTGCAAGTCCATCAAAATGATGTCGAATGATTTGGTTTGCAGTTTTTCGATGGCAATTTTTCCGTTGGAGGCAAGATCACGGTCAAATCCGAAGTCATCCAGCAGCGTTTTCATTAGCAACTGGTTGAGAGGGATGTCTTCAACAACCAGTACCTTGATATTTTTTATCTCCGTATCCAGTTCCACGACCTCCTCTTCGGCTTCAGCTTCACCGGTCGTTTTAAGGAAACTCAATATGAAACTAAAGGTTGAACCTTCATTGATTTTACTTTTTACCCGAATGGTGCCGCCCTGTGGCTCAACCAGTTGCTTGACAATGGCAAGACCCAAACCAGTTCCGCCATATAACCTGGATGTGCCGCTTGAAGCCTGCTGGAAGTTTTCAAAAATCTTCTCTATTTTATCTGGCGGTATCCCGATCCCGGTATCTGCTATGGCAAACTCAATGGTTACTTTATCTTCGTCTTCGCTTAACAGGTTAACGGTCACGGTGATCTTCCCTTTTGTGGTGAATTTTACAGCATTGCTCACCAGGTTTAAAATGATCTGGTGCAGCCGCACAGGGTCGCCCACCAATACAGCAGGAATGTTTTTGTCGTATTCTATCACCAACTCTAAATTCTTCTCCTGGATTTTTGCCTCAAACAGATGAAGCATGGCCGATATCGACAGCGCCATGGTAAAGGGAGTCTGCTCGAAGATCATCTTCCCGGCATCCACTTTTGCCAGGTCGAGTATGTCGTTGATTAGCACGATCAGGGCATCGCCGCTCATTTTGATGGCAGTCAGGTATTCCTTCTGTTTGGACGAAAGTTCTGTTTTCAGCAGCACCTTGGTGAATCCGATGATCGCATTCATAGGCGTGCGGATTTCGTGACTCATGTTCGACAGGAATTGCTGTTTAGCCTTCACCGCGTTTTCTGCGATCCGAGTGGAGTCTTCGGCTTTTAGCTTCGCCTCTTCCGCAATACTTGTTGCCAGCTCGGCAAATACGATCGCCTCTGTCAGTTCCGTCTCAATTCTTTTCTGTTCGGTAATATCCCTGGCCACCACGACTACACCAAGCACATTCCCCCGGGCATCCTTATAAACGGAACCATTTAACAGCACATCCGTAAGCTTATGATCTTTTATCGTTAACGGATAATCCGCCACAAACCCTTTTGCAAATACATCGCGGTAAACGACCCGTGCTTTCTGCGGTTCGGTAAAATAATCGAAGAAGTCGGTCCCTGTGAGTTCATTACGCGGAATCCCCGTGATCTGTACCGATGCATTGTTTATGTCGGTGATTTTTCCCGCCGGGCTGATCGTGAACATTGGATCTCGGCTCGCCTCGATGAGGCTGCGGGCATAGTTTGCGATGATCAGCTCGGCTGCCCGTTTTTCCTTCTCATCGTTTTGAAAGGCAAGTTCTTTATTGGCAATGACCAGTTCCGCAGCGCGTTTTTCTTTCTCATCGTTCTGGAAAGCCAGCTCTTTGTTGGCAATGATCAACTCTTGTGCCCGTTTTTCTTTCTCATCATTCTGGAAAGCCAGCTCTTTGTTTGCAATGATCAGCTCTTCCGCTCTTTTCCCTTTTTCATTGTTCTGAAAAACAAGTTCTTTGTTTGCATTTCGCAACTCCCTGGCCCATTTTTGTTCGGAGATATCTCTTGCCACCACAACCGCACCAAGCACATTACCATGATCATCTTTATAGACCGAACCATTAAATAGTACATCGGTCAGTTTTCCGTTGACATGCCGGAAGGTAAGGGGCGCATCGATAATCGTTCCCTTGAGGAAAACTTCCTTATATACTTCAGACGCTTTTTCCGGGTCGGTAAAATAGTCGTAAAAATTGGTCCCTATCAGATGTTCACGATCAACACCGGTGATATCCACCTTTGCCTGGTTCATGTCGGTGATTTTGCCATCGGTGCTTATGGTGATCAACGGGTCAAGGCTGGCTTCAATCAGGCTGCTGGCGTATTGCGATTCATGTGATTGTGTCCGTTGCATTTGTCCTTTTTTGTAGCGTTTTTCTGAATTTGATCCAATTTAATTTTCATCCGTTGAATTTCCGATATCTTCAATCGGGCTGCGACGTTTAACCTTCAGTTGTTTAAAATGGGAAGGGGAGAGCCCGGTTACTTTTTTAAACTGGTTGGAGAGATGGGCAACACTGCTGTAGTTCATCTTCCATGCAATTTCCGTGATGTTCAGTTCGTCATAGATGATCAGCTCCTTAATCCGTTCAATTTTGTGAGAGATGATGAATTGTTCGATGGTGGTTCCCTGAACTTCTGAAAACAAATTGGATAGATAGGTGTAGTCGTGGGCCAGTTTTTTACTCAAAAAATCGGAAAAGTTAATTTTGATGATTTCATCCGTATGATGAACCATTTCAATAATGGCATTTTTAATTTTTTCAATTAGCACTGCCCGTTTGTCATCCATCAATTCGAGCCCCGAATTGAGCAAAACTGTTGTGAGCTCCTTTCGCTGTTCGGCAGAAAGGGTCTCCATGATTTCTACTTCTCCCAGATCCACCACGATGAAATGAAGTCCAAGTCCTTTCAACGCCTCCTTTACCGCCATTTTACATCGGGCGCTCACCATGTATTTGATGTATATTTTCAAACAGCTGATTTTTTTTGTGTGAATAATGCCTGTCGAATGCCTTCGCATATAATGTTACAAAGTTCATCTTCTTCTTACCGGCATGTTTTACATAATTTTTTAAAAAAGTTACATAATTCACACATTTCTCAACTCCGTGTTTCGCTGGAAAGGATTCCGGCAGGGTGAAACAGAGGTGACCCGACAGGCTTTTCATTCCAGGCTGTTGAATAAATTCTCGTTGTTTGTTTTGAGTGAATCCATACATGATTCCGTTTGTGCATCCTTACCATGTGGTTTGAATCCATATACTGTTCCATGGTCAACCGGGCCATCAGGTAACTTACGGTTGATTCCGCCCCCTGGTTCAGGTTTACATGAGTCTCTTCCAGTCCGTCGTAACAGCCGCCGGTACAAGGGTTGTAGATGATCTGGTGCAGGCGGTTGTTCCCCAGAAACCAGTTGAATGCAGTTCCCATTTTGAGGCGATAATCTTCCTCCATAAAAGCATCATAAAATTTTGCCAGGGTCATGATGGTGTAGGCGACATCGATCGGTTGTTCACCGAAATGGCCGGCAACTTCTCCTTTTTGCAGCCAGTTCTTGTTGGAGATCACTTCGATACCGTTTTCATTAAAAGTCTGCGACAACAGAAAACCAAAGGATTTTATCGCGATATCTTTATAGACCGCCTCCCTGGTTAATGTCCATGCGCACAGCATGGCCTCCGGCAATATGCTGTTGGCGTAAGTCAGATACCCTTCAAACCAATCCCAGCTTACAGTCGCTTCGTGCCGGTACATCTGAACAAGCCGGTTGGCTAATATCTTCACCAGGAAAAGCTTTTCATCGGACTTTATGGCTCGTTGACTGTAACAGAGTCCCTTGATGGCAAAAGCCATTGCCCTGGTCGAATGAACTGTGCTGATATAAAGCATTGATTTTTCAAGTATTCTTTGAGCCTCGGAAGTTATTTCACCGGGTAACAGATCAATTAAGGATACCAGGTATCCCAAAGCCCACACAGCCCTTCCATTCGCATCGTCGAGGTTGGTTGTTTCGTTCTGACCGGTAAAATTGTTGTTCTTGTCGACATAGTTCAGGAAATTGCCTCCCGGTTGCAGGCAGAACTTAATAAAACGGAGATATTTTTGTATGTCATTGATGAGCTCCCTGGCACCGGTCCTTTTAAATTCCATACAGGAAGCGACCAGGGCCCTGGCATTGTCATCCAGGGTATAACCGGTAGCGGGATCGGGCTGGTTGTTTTTTGAAAACTGGATGATCCCGGTATCGGTAGTCATTCGTTGCATATGGTCCAGGCTTATCACCGGGAGATCATATTGCAAGGTGATCTTATCACCGGCAGTCCGGCTGAATAAAAGAGCATGCGCAGCTGCGGAATTTTCCCAGGCCGTGGAGGTTATCTTCTCCAGTGTGTTTGTACTGAGGTTTCTTCGCAGGGGTTCGTCGTTGAGTAACCGGTTAACGGCCTGGGCCAGCTGGCCTGCATTGCGAAAATCAAAAATGATACCGGTCTCCTCTGTCAATAATTCCTGTGCGTGAGGTATTGGGGTCGAAATGATTGGACATCCGCAACTCATGGCATAAACAAAAGTGCCGCTTACTGCCTGGTTGGGGTCATTGGTCGTAAACAGGTATATGTCGGTCAGTTGCAGGTATTCAAGCAGTTCGGGGAGTGCCAGGTATTTGTTGATGAAAATCACATGGTCCCGGAGGCCAAGATCGGTAACTTTTTGCACGAGCATTTCCCGGTATTTTTCTCCTTCCGCTTTGACAACTTCGGGATGCGTTTTACCGATCACAAGAAATACAACCTCCGGGTTTTGTTTGACGATGGAAGGCAATGCTTCGAGGGTCGTTTCAATGCTTTTCCCTGAACTCAGGAGGCCAAATGTTGTCAGAACCTTCCGGTCCTTCAGGCCATATTTGAGTTTCAGGATTTTCTTGTCCAAATGGGGTACGAGGTGGGTGCCGTGGGCTATCATGGATATTTTGTGAGGCGCTACGCCATAATCATTTGTCAGGATATCGACTGAACGGTTCGTCATCACCACGATCGAATCGCAAACGGCAGCTATGTTTTTTACCTTCATCTTCAGTTTTTCATCGGGATTGGGCAGTACCGTATGAAAAACAATGATCACAGGCTTGGTAAGTTCATATAAAAATTTCAGAAAAGGCTCTTCCTGCTTGTGATAGAAGCCAAACTCATGCTGGATTAAAACGATTTTGATCCCGTCATCATGGTTGATTTTTACAGCCAGTTTCCCATAATCTTCGGATACCGATGTTTTAAGAATGTATTTGACCTCTTCGGGATAGGGATAGGTTATTCCGTTTGATTCGAGGGCACAAACTTTTATGGATAATGAAGTACTGAATTTGTTATTGAGCGCTTTTATTAAATCCTGAGAATAGGTGGCAATGCCGCATTCCCGCAGTGGATAGGATGTGATAAACAAGATTTCGGCCAGATTATTGGAGGTGATTCTATTTTTCATTTTTTACAGTGTAGGATAGTAATTCTGTTAATAATGCCGAAAGACTCAGGGAAGCACATGCTATGCGTGAGTCTGCCGCGCCATAATATATAAAGAGGGTATCTCCGAACAATGCTGTTCCGGTGGGAAAGACAACGTTATTTACGTCCCCCTTGCATTCCCATTCGAGTTTAGGGGAGAAGAGGGCATAGGGTAACCGCGCGATCTCTTTTTTAGGATCATTAATGTCCAGTAAAGCTGCAGCACAGGCCGAATATACAATTCCTTTTTCCGTTTCTTCCGCCCCGTGATAAATCAGCAGCCACCCATGTTCGGTTTCAATGGGAGGGCAACCTCCGCCAACATAGTTTGCTTCATGCGCATGAATTGGATCAATGACGATATGATCCTGCAGGTCAAGAAAATAGTTATCCCAAAATTCTTTGGTGAGCTCTTTCAGGTTCTTTACCGAGACAAGCTGGATGCCGGGTCTTATCCGGTGGAGAAATACTAAATTTCCTTCGATCCTGCGCGGGAAAAAAATCACATTTTTGTCCCACAGCATTATTTTTTTTTCCGGGTCTGATCCCTGGTAATAAAACTTCTGGTTGCGGTAATAATTTACATTTACTTTTCCGGCGGATTCGGCCCGGAACACAAATTCAGCATAGGTGATAGGAGGGACAATAATCCCTTGTTTTTTAAAATGTACCAGGTCTTTGGAAGTGGCCAGGGCACCACGGGCATTGATGCCGTCATACGCTGTATAGGTCATATAGTAAAGGTCGTCTATCTTCACAATTCTCGGATCCTCAACGCCATGCGATTCGTAATCGAATTCGGGCACCAAAATGGGTTTGTCCCAGCGTTCAGCCACAGTCAATGGACCGTCAAGCCTGCAATAGCCAATACTTGAAAAATTTCCTTCACGCACGGCCCTGTAGAACAGGTGAACGTTGTCGCCCTCGCGTATTGCGGCAGGATTCAGCACCGCTTCATTTTCAAAGTCCAGACTGGTTTTTGACAGGATGATGCCCTCTTTTTTTATGTCGATCATTTGGATTTGCTTTTTATTTTTTTCAAAATTGGTTTGATGTCGAGGAGAACGGGCATGGTGTCGCCGAGCAGAAATCCCCAGGGTTTTAGAGGTTCGATATGGTCGAATATAAGTTTTATTATGGCCAGGAGAGGAATGGAAAGAAACATTCCCGGGATGCCCCACAATGCATTCCCGGCGATTACAACGATAATGGAGAACAGCGCATTGATTTTCACTTTCGATGAAACGATGATGGGCACGATGTAGTTATTGTCGATGAGCTGGATAAAATAATAGGCTGCCAGCACATATAGGGCATACCATGCAGTTGATTTGGTGGCGATGGCAATCATCATCGGCATTGCTACGGCCACAATCCCCCCGATGTAAGGAATGACGTTGAGCAATGCGCCAATGATTCCCAGAAGGATCGCATAGTCAATTCCAAGGAGCAGGAGGGCAGATGCATCGAGTATGGCTACGATTACCGCCTCGATCACAAGTCCGATCAGGTAATGTTGAATAACCGTTTTGATCTGGGTTACGATTTCATTCACCTGGCCCTGGTGGATTTCGTTGAAGAGTTTACGAATGAAATCACGCAGCAGGGGCTGATAATAGAGGATCATAAAGACATAAACGGGGACCAGTAACAATACCACCAAACCGCTCCCGACTGTGAGGATTGTTTGCCCGATGGCAGCACTGCTGGTGTTGATGATTTCACTTTTGGACTTCAGGATCCATTCATGGATCTTCTGGGGCTTTATATCGAAATATCCCGAAGCCCAGGTAATGGAATCGTTGAGTATAACCGTGAATTTGTCAACCAGCACCGGCCAAGACTCACTGAAACGGCTGGCCTGTGAAAACAGCAGCGCACCAAACGCTGCAATCACCAGAAAGGTTAGAAAAAGCGTCATTGCAATGGCCACCAGCCTGTTTATTTTCATCCGCGTAAAAAAACTTACGACCGGCTGAAGAAGGATGCCAATGATGATTGCGAATACCAGGGGAACTACAATGCCCTGAGCGACGTACAAAATCGTTATGAGGGCAATGATCCCGATCAAAAAGATCGTTGCCTTCAGGTAGAATGGTAATATCAGCTCTTTTTTTATCACAGCAGGGTTATTCAGGGCATTGAGTTCTTTCCGGCCCGGGTCAAATGGCGCTTCTTCCCTGTATGACCCTGACTATTATTGCAATAAGCGCAATGACAAGAAGAATGTGTATCATGCCCCCGGCGCTGTATGCAAAAAATCCGATGAGCCATCCGATGATCAGTATGACCGCGATGATGTAAAGTAAGTTTCCCATGACGTTAAGTTTTTAAATGTGAATAATTGATTACTTAAACAAAGGTATGCCACCCCAATACCTCACCTGTTATATAATTTCCGGAATAACTTACATCATTCACACATTTGATATTTATTCAATCCGTGACCTTGAATTCAACGGTGAAACATGCACGGGTGAATACCGACGGCAGAGCCGGTGAATAACTTTATCCGGGCAAAAAAAACAAGCCTGAACAATGGTCAGGCTTGTATAGGGAATGAAAATGTCAGATCTATTTTGTGATTCTGAAATTAAGGCCGATGGCCACATAAGCGAAATTATAGCCGAATTCGGCATTTACACCAACCGCGTGGTTGAAAAAATAGGATCCGCCAACAAATGCTGTTGGCAGATAAGTTACATGCGACGGGTTTTTCCCGGTGTCATATCCGCCGTCGTTGTACATGCTGAACAAAGTGCCTCCGCCAAACCCGGCGTAGGTATCCAGGCCGGGTACCTTCCATCCGTAATGGTATGCCCCCCTGAAAACAAAACCCAGGTTTGTCCAGGTGTATTTGTATTGTGCCTCCTTATGCGAAAAATTGTACCAGAAAAAGGAGGTGCCGATCTGACCTCCAAGGCTGATGGTTCCCGGACCTGCCTGCCAGATGCAGTGGTCATAATGAACTATAAAGGCGGGTCCGAATCCGTTACCCCCATAGTAGGGAATAGCCGGACCGAATCCGAATCCCAGGATGCCGCTTCCCCTGGCTGCCGGTTCATCAGGCCCGTGTTGACTGTAAGATGGAATAGAAAATCCGGCCGCCAGGACCAGGATGGCAATGAGTGTTATGCGGTGTTTCATTTTTTCATTTTTTAGGTTGTCATGATAAAAAAGCACCCCGCACTGGTTAAATACGAGGTGCTGTGATTGGGGAGTTGATCTAAATCCCCTGAAGCCTATTGGTACAACAGCTTATATAATTCATTCAAATCAGGAGAGAGAATGATTTCAGTTCTGCGGTTTCCGGCCCGTCCTTCAGCAGTGTCATTTGTTTTGACCGGGTGAAACTGGCCCCTGCCTGAGGCGATGATGCGATTCGGATCAACATCGTAGTCTTTTGCCAGGATGCGCACAATGGAGGTTGCTCTTGCAGTGCTGAGATCCCAGTTGTCCTGGAATGATTTGGTTGCGATGGGAACGTTGTCGGTATGACCCTCGATATTTACGGTCACATCTTTGGTGCTGTTTAAAACCCGGGCCAGAGATTTGAGGGCTTCTTTTCCCTGTGGGTTCACCACATCGCTGCCCGATTTGAACAACAGTTTTTCTTCAAGGGAAACATAAACGTTTCCGTCTTTAATATAGACCGACAACTCATCAGCCTTATAATTCAGCAGTGCTGCGGCTATTGAATTCTTAAGGTTGTTCATGACATCCTTTTGTGACTGAATGATGTTCTGAAGGCTTTTTAACCGTTTCGCCTGGTCGGCAATGGTCATTTTTGACTCGGTTGCAAGAGTCTTCAGGTCATTTTCAACCGAGGCATTTTCATTCTGAAGTGATGCCTTGGTGTCCTTTAAGTTTTTTACCTGTAAATTGCAGTCGATCAGCTGATTCACTGAGTTTGCGTTTTCTTTTTGTAACTTGTCTGCCCTGGCTTCCGAAGCCAGGAATTTTTTGTTCGACACGCATGAGGTGAACATAACACCCATCAGAAGGGATAAGCATGCAAAGGAATGGATTGCGTTTTTCATTTTGTTTTTTTTTGGTGAATAATCATGAGCAAAGGTGCGTAACTGATGCCACACATATGTTACACAACTTTTGGACATTCTTACATGATTCACACATTTCCGGTATCGGGTAAAGGGGCACGATCTATTTCTTATCGTCTTTCGCTTTCTGCTTCGCCGCTTTTTTATCGTCCGACTCCTGTTTCTTTAGTTCCCTGGCTGCTTTATTCTCAGCATCCTTTTTCTTTTCTTCTGCCGCCTCTGCCTGTTTTCTGAAATAACCTCTTAAAAGGAAATTGTGCTTGGCTGCATTCATATTCTCATCCAGCCCCTTGGTGCTTTTTTTAATGTTCACCATCGTCTGGCTCAAATTGTTGGCAATCGTTGTATCCTGGATCAGCCTGCCGAGCGTTCCGTTCCCGCTGTTCACTTTATACATGATCTCGGCAAGTTCCTGAGAGATGATCTCGGCATTTCCGGCCGTTACCTGCAGGCTTGCCATGATGGCGTCTATTTCAACCGGCTCGGCCGAAGCAAGCTGCTGCCCTGCTTTTGCCGGGGGAGCTTCGTTACTGCCCTGGGTGATCACCAGGAGCCGGTCGCCGATAAGCCCTTCTGAACCAATGGCTACTTCACAATCAGATTTAATAAACTGCTTGACCTCTTTTTTGATCAGCATGGCAACTTTAACCGTTGAATCATTGATGATGGTGATCTTGTCAACAGTGCCCACCGTTATGCCCGAGAACCGGATGTTATTCCCAACCTGCAATCCGCTGACATTCGAAAAAGTCGTTGTAAGCTGAAAAACAGGGTTGAATAAATTTTTTTGTTTTCCGATGATAAAGATGGCCATTACAAAAAGTGCCAGGCCTCCGGCAATAAAAAGTCCCAGTCGGACTTTGAATTTCTGAGTTTGAGTATCCATGGGGGTGTTACAATTTACGATTTACGATTTACGATTTACGATTTACGATTTTTGGAAGAATGATTGAATGAAAGGGTCGGATGAGTTTTCAAAATCCGCTGTCTTTCCTTCCATGTATATTTCTCCATCTTTCAGCATGACGATCCGGTTTGCTGTGTTGTGCGCGCAATTGATGTCATGGGTGATGATGATGGAGGAAGTTTTGTATTTTTTTTGAACATCATTGATCAGCGAACTGATCTCATCGGATGTGATCGGGTCAAGACCCGTGGTGGGTTCATCATAGAGCATGATCATCGGGTCCACGACAATGGTACGGGCAAGGCTTATCCTTTTTCGCATACCGCCAGACAACTGGGAAGGCATTTTATTCAAAGCGTCTGCCAGTCCTACGTTCTCAAGGACCTCATTTATTTTTTCAGATCTTTCGTTTTCCGTCATCTCCTTCTTTATTCTTCGCAGGGGAAATTCAAGGTTCTCTTTCACGGTCATGGAATCATACAGTGCGCCGCTTTGAAAAAGAAAACCGATTTTCTGCCTCAGTTCGCCCAGTTCTTCCCGGCTCATCGCAAGGACATTCTTATTAAACACATTGATTGTCCCGCCATCAGCATTCAATAAACCCACAATACACTTTATCAGAACAGACTTTCCAGAGCCGGATTTTCCAAGCACAACCAGGTTTTCGCCTTTCATCAGGGAGACCGACATGTTTTTCAGTACCTCCTGCTGGCCGAAAGATTTCCTCAGGTGATTGATTTCGATGACCGGATCTCCGCCTGTTGTTTTATTCAGCACTTTTGAGATCATTTCAGGTTGGGAGGTATTCATCATATTTATGCTAAGGGGTTCACTTTTCAAATTTTCAAGTCTCTTATGTTCCATCTCACACCAGCATATCCGTAATCTGGACGGCTATCATATCAACAATGATCACCAGCAGCGATGCCAGCACAACAGCCGAATTTGCCGCGATGCCTACGCTTTCTGTTCCCCGTCCTGCATTGTAGCCTTTATAACAGCCGACAAATCCAATCACAGCCCCGAAAAAAAATGATTTAATGACCGCTGGTAGAAAGTCCATAAACTTAACATGGCTGAAAGCCTGCGAGAAAAACAACACGAACGAAACATCGCCCTTAAGGTTTGCGCCGGCCCAGCTTCCGAGGATACCAAATGCATCGGCATACAATATCAACAGCGGGATCATGATCATGGCTGCCCACACCCTCGTGACAACTAAAAAGCGCATCGGGTTGGTGGAGGATACTTCCATGGCGTCAATTTGTTCGGTCACACGCATCGAGCCCAGTTCAGCCCCCATTCCCGAACCGATTTTCCCGGCGCATATCAATGCCGTGATCACCGGTCCCATTTCCCTGATCAGTGAGATTGCAACCATCCCCGGCAACATGGTTACGGCTCCGAATTTGATAAGTACCGGGCGCGACTGGATGGTAAGCACCAGTCCCATGATGGTTCCTGTGATAGAAATGAGAGGCAGCGATTTATAACCGATTTGAAAACACTGGCGAAGAAACTCTTTGAATTCAAAATTGCGTGAAAAAGTTTCACGCAGGAACCGGCTAATAAAAAAAAACACATCGGCAAGATCTGTCAGGAAATTATTTGCCTGGACAGTTTTTGCCATTGTTTTTTCGCTCAGCCTCACCGATTGGTTCGTTGCGAAACCTTTTACTTTAATAACCGGATTTGTTTTATTCATTTCATTTCAGTTTTGCCCTTGCAGGGTACAAAATTATAGGCATCCTCCTGTGAAAGTGTTATATAACTTTTTAAATAAGTTACATGATTCACACATACGAAGCACTGCCCGGAATGTGTGAATGATGCAACTCTTACCCTGAATTGTGTAACACTTTCGCGAGAAAACGGGTGCATTTTTGCATCCTGATAATCTCATCACTTAATACCTTATATATGAAAAGGAAAATGAAACTTATATCGATTTTGCTTTTACTCATTGCCAGTGCAGCATTCACAGCGCAAAAAGCAAATGCACAGGGGGCCTCTGTCAGCTTCCAGGTTTTTTATGACAATCTGAGTCCCTATGGCACCTGGATTGACAGCCCGCAGTATGGATACGTATGGATTCCCAACGTCGCCCCCGGGTTTACTCCTTATTACACCAACGGTTACTGGTTATTTACCGACGAAGGGTGGACCTGGGTTTCCGATTATTCATGGGGATGGGCGCCTTTTCATTATGGCCGGTGGTTCAATGATCCTGCATATGGAGCCATGTGGGTTCCCGATTATGAATGGGGCCCGGGATGGGTTACCTGGAGAAGATCGGAGGGTTATTACGGATGGGCACCCATCGGACCAGGTGTTAGTATCAGCATGGCGTATGGAAATGGCTACCAGGTTCCTTATAACCAGTGGACCTTTGTGAGGGACAGGGATTTTGGAAGAAGAAATATTAACAACTATTATGTCAACTCCTCCAACAATGTCACTATCATCAACAATTCCACGGTAATTGTAAATACCAGGGTCGACAGGTCGCGCAATGTAACCTACAATGCAGGCCCGGGAAGAGCTGAAGTGGAAAAACACGCCGGTAGAACGTTTACCCCGGTAACCATTAAAGAAAGCCCGAAGCCGGGTCAGAACCTTGACAAAAATCGTTTGCAGATATACAGGCCGCAGGTACAAAGAAATATTTCCAACGGGGCAAAACCTGCTCCGGCAAAGGTGGAACGCCTGGAAAATGTTAAAACTTCAGCGCAACGAAAGACGGAACCCCCGACCCAAAAGGTCAATCCGCAGCCAGGGCAGCAACCATCGCCACAACAACGTCCTGCGCAACAACCCAAACAGCAGCCATCACAGCAGCAACATCAAACACAGCCTGCCAAACAGCAGCCATCACAGCAGCAACATCAAACACAGCCTGCCAAACAACAGGCTGCGCCCCAGCAACATCAAACACAGCCGGTACAGCAACAGCCTCCCAGGCAGCAACCAGTTCAACCTCCAAAACAACAGCCTGCACCCCAGCAACATCAAACTCAACCGGTACAACAGCAGCCTCCCCGTCAGCAACCTGCTCAACCCCCAAAACAACAGCCTGCACAGCAACAACATCCTGCTCAACCTGCACAGCAACAACATCCTGCTCAACCTGCAAGGCAGCAGCCGGCCCCTCAGCAGCATCCTGCCCAGCCTGCCCCTCAGCAGCATTCCCCGCAGGTTCAGCAACCGAATCCCAATAAAAATGATGAACGCGGGAAGGAACCTCAACAACCCAAACCTCCCAAAATGACGGGAGTCTGAAAACATTCTGAAAATTGTAATAATAAATCAATTGTATAACCTAAAAAATCAGTATTATGAAAAAGTTCTATCAATGTTTACCCAAGGCAATGGTTGTGATGTTAATCGCAATCATTCCTTACGCATCCATCGCCCAGGAAGGGGTCAAAGATAACATGGTCAGCACCAATGCCGCCCCGTGTTACAACTATTGGTCAGTCGGCGGGTTTGCCGGCTTAACGCAATTCAACGGTGACCTTTCAAAAAACCTGTGGGTGAACCTCTATTCCAACGACATTGGATATACGGTCGGTCTGAATGTCACAAAGCAGTTTTCACGAGTGATAGGTGTTAGGGCCAGGTTTGCCTACGGACATCTTCACAGCAGTATCGAGGATAAATGGGCATGGGAATATTTGGGTGGAAACGGAGTGGCACAGAAAATTTCCCAAAGTTTCCGCACCTCCCTGTTTGAATCGGATCTTCAGCTGACAGTCAACTGGTTGAACTGGATTCTCGGTTATAAACCTGAACGGATATTTTCCTCCTACCTCATTGCCGGCGTAGGGGTTGATCATTCCAGCGGATTTAAAGAAGATATCAACGGTACGAAGATAGCTTACCTGGGAAAGGGTTCGGATGCGCTGAATGTTGGAAATACAAGCGGTCTCGGTGGCGACAACCTTGCATTCAAGGCAGCTGCCGGGCTTGGTTTCGATTTTAACCTGAGCAGGCACTTCTCTGTTCCTGTTGAATTTTTATGGAGATGGCAAAATTCCGACCTGCTCGATATGACAAAGGGTGGGGCCAAAGGGGTTGTCAACGACATGTACAGTTCCGGTACGGTCGGCATTACCTATAAATTCGGGTATACATGCCCGAAGGTGCCGAAACAGGCCGCCACAATGGTTCCTGAAGCTGTTGTCATGATTCCCGATCCCCGGGTCCGGTTTTCAGTCATCGCGCCCAGGAACATTCCGGTCGAACGCAATGTGAGGGAAATCTTTCCCCTTCGGAACTATGTTTTTTTCGATCTGGGATCTAAAGAGATTCCAAACAGGTATGTCCTTCTTACAAAAGATCAGGTAAAAGATTTCAAGGAAGAGCAAGTGGCATTGTTTACCCCTAAAAACTTGTCCGGTCGTTCTGAACGTCAAATGGTTGTCTATTATAATGTGATCAATATCCTGGGCGACCGCCTTGGAAGAAATCCTTCGGCAACGATCAGGTTGACCGGAGCATCGATGGAAGGTCCGGAAAATGGGAAGGAGTTGGCAGAATCGGTCAAGTCATACCTGGAAAATGTTTTCGGGATTGAGCCTTCAAGGATTGCTACCGAAGGCCGTATAAAACCAAGAATCCCGTCGGAACAACCCGGAGGGACCAAAGAACTTGGCCTGCTTCGCGAGGGAGACCGCAGGGTGTCGATCGCAAGCAATTCGCCGGCTTTGCTCATGGAATTCCAGAGTGGTCCTGACGCCCCGCTGAAACCCGTGGAAATAATTGCCGTGCAGAAAGCTCCGGTCGAAAGTTTTGTTTCCTTCCATGCAGAGGGAGCAACCCTGGCGTTCACATCATGGTCACTGGAAATAATGGATGATAAAGGAACCGTGCAGCACTTTGGACCTTATTCACAGGAACGGGTAAGCCTGCCCGGGAAAACCATTATGGGAACCCAGCCCGAAGGCAACTATAAGGTAACAATGATCGGCCTGGCAAAAAACGGCAAGACCGTAAAGAAGGATACTACCGTAAATATGGTTCTCTGGACCCCGCCTAAAAATGAGGAAGTCATGAGATTCAGCATCATTTATGAATTCAATGAATCCAAAGCCATCAACCTGTATGAAAAATATCTCACCGACATTGTCACACCGAAAATTCCCGCAGGCGGAACGGTGATCATACATGGTTATACCGATATCATCGGGGACGAAGCATACAACATGACCTTGTCGCTGGCCAGGGCGAATGATGTAAGGAACATCCTGGTCGATGCCCTTTCAAAAGCAGGCATCAGCGGTGTCAGTTTTGAAGTGTATGGGTTTGGCGAGGATGAGAACCTGTCGCCGTTTGAAAACAAATACCCGGAGGAACGTTTTTACAACCGTACCGTCATCGTTGATATTCTTCCGAAAAAATAATATTTTCCACCTCATGGCGAGGTAATCAATAAATGCAGGCTGCCTGATTTTCTTATCAGGCAGCCTTTTCCATGACAATTTTTGGAGAAAAATGGAACAAAGAGACCGCAACTTTTTTTGGGGACCGTGCATGTGTGAATCATGTAAATCATTGTAAGAATTATATAACACATTTTGAGAGGAGTCAGACGACCTTTGTCAGGTTGTGAAAATCCATTCACACGTAAAAATTAAACGCTATGAAATCACAGATATTCAATGCATTCAAAGTTATTTTACTCCTTCTTTTACCTGCGTTGAATTTTGCACAGGCTCCTCCGCTTGGAACCGCTGCCGGATTCGTTCTCTTTGCAACCACCGGGGCTGTGACCAACACGGGGATTTCACAGATTACCGGCAACGTGGGCACGAACAGTGGCTCCAGTACCGGTTTCGGAAATGTAAACGGCGTAATGCACGACAATGATGGTGCAAGTGCCCAGTGTGCTGCAGACTTGCTGATTGCATACAACCAGTTGAATAGTACCGTTCCAAACTATTTTCCCGCCCCTTCGCTTGGAAACGGTCAGTTGCTGACTTCAGGAGTTTATGCTATCTCCAGTCCTGCAACATTGAACCTTGACCTGACTTTAGATGGGCAGGGAAATGGCAATGCGGTTTTTATTTTTCAGATTCAGGGAGCTTTTTCCACAGGCCCTGCGTCGAAAATCAACCTGGTCAACGGTGCGATGGCGTGTAATGTGTTCTGGAAAGTTGAGGGATTGGTGAGCATGGCTTCAGGAACCACCATGCGGGGAACGATCGTTGCGAACAACGCGGCAATTAATATGAATGCAGGCGACACCCTCGAAGGAAGGGCGCTTTCTACTACAGGGGCGGTTACACTTGATGGTGTATTGGCCTATGTACCCATCGGTTGCGGCAGTGCTGTCCTCACCGGTCCCATGGCTCCTTCACTAGGAACCACCGCCTGCTATGCCCTGTTCTCGACCGACGGTGCCGTTGCCAACTCAGGCGTTACCCACGTTACGGGCGACGTTGGAACCAATGTCGGGCTGACCATCGGCTTCGATCCGCTTTTAGTTGCAGGCACGATCCACCCGATTCCGGATGCTTCAACGGCGCAATGTGCCGCCGATCTGCTGGTTGTATACAACTATCTGAACGCTTTGCCCACTGATATTGAATTGCTGTATCCGGCGCAGTTCGGGAACGACCTGGTTCTCACGCCGCATACTTATCTGCTGAATGCCGCCACGGTTTTTACCGATAAGGTGTACCTTGATGCACAAGGCAACCCGGATGCTGTATTTGTGATCAAGATTAACGGTGCACTCTCAACAAGCACCTATTCAAAGGTCAAGCTGATCAACGGCACGCAGGCAAAAAATGTATACTGGAAGATTGAAGGCGCTGTGAGCATTAACAACTACTCCGTGTTCCGGGGAACGATCGTTTGCAACAACGGCGCACTGGGGGCACTTAATACAGGTGTTGTACTCGACGGAAGGGCCCTTACCACCACAGGTGCATTGAGCACGACCGCCATAATCGCCACGATTCCTTCACCATGCTGTATCACGACAGCACTCCCTGCCGCTATTTATGTAGCCGGCTCGGTTAATGTGGCAGAATCGGCATGTGAAAATGCCACGCAAACCATCACGGTTGCGGGGAACGGAGCAACATTCCAGGTTGCGGGCGGCGGCAGCGTGACCATGATTGCCGGTGAAAATATTCGTTTCCTGGATGGAACAACGGCACTGGCCGGGAGTTACCTCCATGGATATATCACTGCAACAGGTGAATACTGCTGTACATCGACCGCTGCCATGGCGGCTAAAACCGCAGGAGGGGCTGATATGATCCAGGCAATGGAAGCCGG
>CAIKNA010000094.1 GCA_903828645.1 uncultured Bacteroidales bacterium | reverse complement strand
TTGATTATTTTCTATATTTTCCACTCGATGACTCATAGTTCACGAACCCTGCATTACCTTACCTTCCAAACCGTTTTTGCTCCGCGGACAATACAGGTGGATGTTTGAATACAGGAGGAAGCGGAAGCATAATACAGGCGGATCAAAATTGCACCCCCAATTAACAATATAAATTTCCGCACCTGGCAGATCCTTTGCCATTGCCTCTACTTCATCTACCTCCTTTTCGAATGCAATTCCCTTCTTTAATTGTTTGCTAAGGTGGTCAACCCCTTTCAGAATCATATCGAGTATTTCGGCTAAATCCTCGGAAGTTGTGTTGTTGATCGGTGCCTGTTGAATTTTTAGAGCCAGTTCAACATACTCTTTTATCTTATCGGCATGAATTAGAATTCTTTTCAAATTTTCCATGTATATAGATTTTTCACTCCATTTAGATTTTGTGAGATTAGGAACTATCTTACTTCAACCGCCGAAACTGTTTTTGAGTCCAGCAAGAGACTCTGATTTAAAGATGTAGACCTTCATTTTTTTTTGAATTGTTAAGAAATTCAATGATTGCAGATTCTGGTATTCCACCTCCCGGCACAGTCCGGATAAGACCGGTTTTACAATATTTTTTAATCGTCTGGAAATTTCGGCCCAGCTTTTTACTCACCGCATTGATGGTGTATATTTTTTCTCCATCAAGTTTTTTCTTTTCAGATTCCACTCTCTTGAATTCATTTGCGACTGCCTTGCGGATTTCATCAACCGCTGTTTCCAAAGGCATAAAAATAATTTTTGCTTGATTTTGCATAATAACAACAGTTTAGATTTATATTTGCACAATAAATACACAGTTAAACACTGCAAATGTAGTTTATTATTCCACGTTTGTAGCGTTTCACACTATAAATATTTATCAATAGAATAACCATATGAATTTCAATAAGATAAAAAGCATCTGTGAAGAAAAAGGACTGACAATCCCCTTATTGGCAGATAAGATTGGACTATCCGAAGCTGGACTTTATCAGTCATTCCGGAACCAATCCATGAAAGTTGATGTTATTGAAAAGATTGCCGAGGTGCTTGAAACTCCAATATGGATTTTCTTCGATCTTGATCCCGGGTCTCAAATTGATGCTTTAAATGAAGAAATTGCCGGATACAAGAAAACAATAGAGAATCTTGAGGCAAAAATGTCTGATATAAACAAGGAATTATTTGTTTCAAACACGATGCTTGACTTGTCTCATGTAATGATAGAAACAAAAGACAAGCTTCTAGTAAACTACGAAAAATTACAAATAAGCAATGAGAAGGTAAAGAAGGCAGAAAAAATGATGCCAAAGATCTTAAAATCCATGCTAACACTTTCAGATCTTGTACAGGGGAAAATACGGGAAGATTCTCCTGAAGCTAAAAAAGTTTTGGGCTTAACCCAAGAAGATTTTCTGCTGACAACTAACAGGGAAAAAGAAAAGGAATAAATCTCTTCATTATAAAAGAGTAATCATTTATAAGGTTACATCAAAACACTATAAATCAAGTTTCAAAGGCTATAATTAATTACCAAAAATACTAGTAGTCATAAAAGATCAAAGGATCATATAATGTGGAACATGCTGGAATCGAACCAGTTACATTATAAAATGGGGTGCAAAACCGTCGCATACATGGTATTGACATGTATTCTGAAACCCTTACCTGTCGCTTGTCTCCGAAGAAATCAAGTGAATACGGTATACTCCACAAATAAACAACAATCCAATAACGGGATCATTGAAAAACACTGCATCAACAATCTCCAGGCAAACTGTGATATATACGGCGGCTTGTACGAATGGGGCGAGATGGTCCAGTACCTGAATGGCGCATCTAATTACACCTCCTGGAACCCGGCGCCAACGGGTCCGGTCCAGGGCATTTGCCCGCCGGGATGGCACATCCCGGGAAGCGCGGAATGGAATGCGCTCACCGACTACCTTGGCGGATCAACTTTTGCCGGCGGTAAAATGAAAGAGATCGGTACCACGCACTGGGCCACGCCCAATGCCGGCGCCACAAACTCAAGCGCATTCACAGGATTACCAGGCGGATACTGGGACGACCTTTGATAAACTTTTACAATTTCCACCACTTCTTCAGTCATTCCCTGTAAGGAAGCAGGTGGATTGTATCTACCGCTGTAATGGATACTTAAACCCGAGACTCAATATTAATTCAAAACTGGCTAGGAATTAAACTATCGGTTCTCTGAATGACAGCAAACAATTCTGTAGTGTACAAACCCGGACTCTGAAGAGCGGAATCTTTATGGCTTTCCAAAATGCGATTCGCGAATTACCAGGAAAATTTCCCTGAACTAATCGAACAGAATGGACACGGGTGTAGCCAGAAATTCTTCTATCGGGAGCCCTTCCCTGCCGGCAAGCAGGATCTTTGCCGGATTGAAACGCTGGTTAAAAGCGGAAATGCCTGTAGATTGTTTATTCCGTCCGCTATTTACTTCTATCCCAATTGTTTTGTTTCCCTTTTGCAAAACGAAATCAACTTCGTGGTTGCCCTCCCTCCAAAATTCAATGAAGGCTTTATGATCCGGCTGAGACTTGTCCGGGAAAACGGTTTTTCCAATCCTGCTGATTTTTTCCTAATTTTACTTCTGTTAAAGGATAGAACAATTTTATTCACGGGAGGATGCTGATTATGTTCGGAATCCTGAAATATGTCGCAATAACCTGCCTCTTTTTCCTGTGGCTGCAACTCATCCCCGCACAGGTAGCAAACCCCGACATGGTGTTTGTCCGGGGAGGAAAATTCAAAATGGGATCGATTTACGGAGGTTCGGATGAGAAGCCGGTTCACGGGGTGGTGCTTGATGATTTCTATATTGGCAGATTTGAAGTGTCCCAGCGAGAGTGGCGGCTGATCATGGAGGGGGATACCAGCAAATGTTATTTTGAGGGATGCGACAGTTGCCCGGTTGAACGGGTGAGTTGGTTCAATGTGCAGGAATATATCGGGAAACTGAACGAAAAAACCGGGATGAACTACAGGCTCCCTACAGAGGCTGAATGGGAGTTTGCCGCCCGGGGAGGTTTGCTTTCAAAGGGATTCAGATACAGCGGGAGCAATGCCGACACTAACGTGGCTTGGAGAGTAGGAAATTCGGATTCGAAAACGCATCCGGCCGGCCGGAAAAAACCCAATGAACTGGGGATATATGACATGACAGGCAACGTATTCGAGTGGTGCGCAGACTGGTACTCCCCGACATGGTACCAGGTTTCACCCATAAAGAACCCGGCAGGCCCGGAGGAGGGTGTTTTCCGGATCATCCGGGGAGGAAGCTGGTTTTACGATCGGGCCGGCCTCCTGACAACCGACCGGGAAAAGGCAAATCCTTCCTTCCGGTATGGCTATGTGGGATTCCGGTTGGTCCGACCTGCGGTGGACAAAAATCAGCCTTTCGTAATCCATGAAAAAAATGCCCGCGATTCAGCTGAAGCAAAGAAAAAGGCTTTTTATAAAAAGTTTATTGGTCATTAGTTTCATTCAACAGCAATTGAGAGAATTGCAATTGCATTGTCGGCGATAAGTCTCTTTTTCTTATAGTTGAAATGCGTTCAATTTTTGAGTATATTTGAATGTATAATTTTTGCACACCCGGATCATCATGAAAATCAGTGCAATTTATATTTGTCTGATTTGTATAGTCCTTCCAACGATTTCGTTTGGACAGGTTCAGAAATTTCATGGAACCATCCTCAATGCAGAGAACGGAATTCCTGTTGAAAATGTCAACCTGATGATCAGGAACTCAAAATCAGGTACCGCAACAGACAGTCGTGGGAAATTTGAAATTATCGTTGCACATCTGCCCGTTTTCATTGACATCACCTGCGTAGGGTACAAACCGCTTACAATCGAAGTGGGAGAGATCCTGAAAAAGCCGGTTGAGTTAAGGATAAATCCGCAGGTCAGCCAGCTTGAAAGTGTGACAATCTCTGAGCATAAAGCAACCGCTGTATATAAGGATCCTGATTATTCGGTGCTTGATTATGAAATCATGGATGGCAATTTACTTCTGCTGGTGTTCCGTTACCAGCTGAAACGTTCAACCATGCTTTTGTTAAATCCCGATGGAGATACCCTTGCCCAGGTTCCCCTGCCTGAACTGCCCCCCGACAAGCTTTTTAAGGATGCCTTTGGCAATGCTCATTATTTTTCAAAAAAGGGTAATGCATTCCAATGTCATTACGATTTATCGCTTAACCGGCTCTCCTTCCCGTTCAGCACTACTGTTGATTCCATTCAGCTCATGCTGGGCCATTTTTCTTTTAACATCAATAACCGCCTTTATTTCCAGGATGATTTTTCCAACGGATTGAGAACAAACATTGGCTATTATGATATGGAGCATGGGCTGAAGTACCTTCAGACGGTGAGACATGATAAGGCGGAATCCGATTATTACCGGGATAAATATTTCTTTTCGGGTCCGTCAAGGGCCGGTGATACTGTTTTTCGTGATTATGATGAGCGCGCGTATGATTTTTTTACCCGGACAAAGAACAGGACCATGATGGTAAAAACAGGAAATGAGAGGATCGCGGTTTTCAATTTTGCCGGTGATGTCATTGAAATTGTAGATGCTGACTGGAACCTGGTAAAAGAGGTGCCGATCTCTTTTCACAAGGATCGTGAATATGCATTTATTGCTGCTCTTGCCAATTCATTCTTCCCGGATGATGCCTGGAAATGGAGTGGGAAAATATTGAAAGATGAAGTCTCGGGAGAGGTATATACCAGTTATAAAAGACATGGCGGGGTACGCCTGTGTAAAATAGATATCGAATCGGGCTCCCTGGCCGGTGAATATGTTATTCCGTTTACATTCCCTGAAAAGATCCAAATCTCCCGGGGGCAGGCCTTTTTCCTGTATAAAGAGGGCGGCCAGGAACAGAAATGGAAATTATATAAAATGAAATTGTCAGAACAGCATTGAGAAACACTATCCAGTGGTTAATCAGAGCATTAACATGGATTAAGGAGGCTTTTTATCGTATTTGTGTATTCCCCGATGATCTCGCGGACAATATCCCCGGCAGGTTTTATCCGGTCAACCAAGGCAGCCACCTGCCCTATCTCAAGTTCGCCCTCATCGGTGTCACCCTCAAACATGCCGAGTTTTGCCCGGCCTTTGCCAAGCAGTTCTTTCAGAATCTCCGTAGAAGCGCCCGAATTTTCCAGTTGCTGAACCTGCCGGGAGAAGCTGTTCAGCATAAGACGCACCGGCATTACCTTTTTGAGCAAGAGCAACGTGCCGCCATCACCCGCTTCGATCACTCTTTGCTTGAAGGCGGGGTGTGCCGACGATTCTTCCGCAGCGACAAAGCGGGTGCCAATCTGCACCCCGTCGGCGCCGAGGACCATCGCGGCAAGCATGCCACGGCCCGTTGCAATGCCTCCGGCGGCGATCAGCGGCAATGATGTTGCCTTTCGGATCAAAGGAACCAGGGCAAAGGTGGTGGTCTCTTCCTTTCCATTGTGCCCCCCGGCTTCAAAACCTTCGGCAACAATGGCATCCACACCCGATTGTTCGCATTTCAGTGCCGATTTTACATTGGCGATCACATGAACCACAACAATGCCGTGTTTTTTCAGCAATGGTGTCCATGTGGCCGGATTCCCGGCTGAAGTGACAACGATCTTTACCCCTTCATTGATGATGATCTCAAACTGTTTTTCAACCTGCGAAAAGAGCAGGGGAACATTTACGCCGAAAGGCTTACTGGTTGCGGTCTTGCATTTCCTGATCTGCTCTTCGAGTATTCCGGGCGGCATCGACCCGGCGCCAAGCAACCCAAGTCCCCCTGCATTGCTCACCGCAGAGGCAAGCCTCCAGCCACTGCACCAGACCATGCCGGCCTGGATGAGGGGGAAATCGATGTTAAAAAGGGTTGTAATACGGGTAGACACAAGAAGAGCGGGCTGGTTTAAAAATGCAAAATGCAGAATGCAAAGTCAAATGTCAAAATTTTTGAGCATGGTCAGCTATCTCCTGTATTTTGCATTTTGACTTTGCATCCTGCATTTTGACTTTGAATTATTTTCCCAGTTTATAAACAATCGACACCAGCGATTTATCGTCACCTCCCATGTTCACCGTCAGCCCGTAAGGACGATCGGCAGGAATGGTGACCTGTGCATCTCCAGCCCTGCCGGTGAGCTGCTCCAGGATCGTCACAGCCTGGTGAACACCGGTGCCTCCCGTGGGATGGCCCCAGCCGATCAGTCCGCCGGTCGTGTTGATGGGAACACGCCCGTTGCGGGCGGTATTTCCTTCGAGGATATAATCGGCTCCCTTCCCTTTTTCGGCAAACCCGATCGCTTCCATGCAGAGCAACCCGGCAATGGAGAAGCAGTCGTGGATCTCGGCGGTACCGACCTGGTCGCGGGTAATCCCGGCGGAAGCCAATGCCATTTTCACAGCCTGTTTCGTCGTACTTAATTCGGTGGGATCATCGGGTAGCCTGGTGATGTCCTCTTCCATCTGCCCCCATCCAACCACTTCGATGGCCTCGCTGGCGGGAATCCCGCAGCGTTTCAATCCTTCTTCTGAAACAACTGCAATGGCCGATGCTCCATCGGAAACTTTGGAACAATCAAATATATTCAGGTGGTCAACAAATGATTTGCCGTTGGGTTCCATCATGGCAAGGGATTCAAGGTCATCTACGCTATTTTGATGCTCCTGGGCCGTGGGGCAAAGCCGTGCATTCTCGATGGCATTGCGGAACCAGCGTGCCAGGGCCTGGCGGGTTTTTTCGCGGCCATACTTTTCAAAATAGGAGCCGGCACGGTCGCTGAACTGGCCGGGGAAAAAATAGGCATGTCCGTTTTTGCGGTTCTTGAACCAACCCGCACCGGCAAGATAGTCGGCGCAATAGATGGCCTTGACGGTATTCTGAACCTCAACGCCTATCACCAGCACCACTTCGGCTGTTTCGGCCAGTACGCTTTTAATGCCGCTCATCAGCGCCAGTCCCCCTGAGGCACAGGCGCCCTCGACCCGGATGGCCGGTTTGTATCGCAAACCTTCATCCACGTAAGGGAAAAAAGCAGCCAGGTTTGCCTGCCGGTTAAATCGCGATGCCATGAAGTTGCCGATCACGCATTCGTCGACCTGCTTCGCACCCCCGATCTGTGCCAGGGTTCCCTGCCCGGCCTCCCTGATATACTCCTCCAGTCCCGGACGTTCCTTTTTCGGGTTGAACTCCTTGCGGCCGGTTCCCATCGAAATGGTATTGTATCCGGCGACCATATATACTTTTCTTCTCATAAGACTTGTTTTTTTGTCTGCTTCATGCCTCGATTCATTGACGAAAGGGCAGGGGAGAGACTATCCTAAATAATTGTTGATAGGGCCGTATGCGTGGAAGAAACCTGTGAGCAGGACGGTGTTTACATCGTTCTCGCTCATGGCTACCCCTGAATTGACCAATTGCCTGCCAATTGCAGCGGACTGGATGACATAGGCCCTGGCCAGAACCGCACCCAAACTGGTCGCAACTTTCAACTGGTTGAAATAACCGGTCAAAACCTGGTCTTTGGACTTGCTGCCAACCACTGATTTCCATGGAGGGGCAACCGGCATCGGGCCAAGTTTTTCATCGACCGTTGGTTGAATTTCACTGATGGCCACGTACGCTTTTGTCGCGGGATTGAAAATGGCAACCGGCCGTCCTTTCTCATATTTCAGGGCGCCATCCTTCTGAGACCCGTCGGAGAATTGCCCGCCTTTGACTCCGAGTGCGAGAAGCCTGTCGAGAAGCGGGCAGTGCAGCGTCTCTTCCTTCAGATGATGGTCCATCACGGAGAGGATGAAGCTGCATACATCCACCCCAACATAATCGATAAGCTGGAAAATCCCCATCGGACGTACCAGGTATTCCTGGCTGATCTTGTTCATGGCATAAACGCCCTCCACATAGGAAAAATCCTTGCCAAGCCTTTCCACTTCGGCGGCGGCATAAAGAATGTCGCGCATAAAATGGCCGTTGCCGATAAACCCGGCGACGTCGTGCGAGGGAACCACAACCTTTCTCAGGTTTTTCGCATATTGCTGCGCAAATGCCTCCAATTCGGGCAGGGTATGTTTGGCCCTGATGATCTCGACCAGCTTCTGGACGGCAGGCGGATTGTAGAAATGGAACCCGATGATGCGGCCTTTCAACCCGGCACCTTCATCCAGCCGGGTAATCGGGATGGAGGAGGTGTTGGTGAAAAACCAGGGTTCATGCGGATTGTTGTCGGAGATTTTTGAAAAGAGGCTGGTTTTTATCTCCAGTTCCTCCTTGATGGCTTCGAATACCAAGTGTGAGTCATAGGCAGACTCCAGCCGTGTGGATGTTCTGACGAGGCTGATCACATCGAAAATATACTGACCGATGATCTCGTCGTTGTCGATCAGGTCGGCACGGCCGGCATATACCTTTCGCAAGGCAACCACCTTTTTCTCCGCCAGTTTCAGCACCTGTGCTTTCAGGTATTTAATTACCCCGGCGAGGGCTTCATCGGAAACATCAATGGCATTCAGTACAAAAGCTTTGCCCTTATTTTCCGGTTTGAGGCTGATATCAGCCATCTCCACGGCGGTGAGCAGCAGGATCCCGCTTCCCATCTTTCCGGCGGCACCCAGTACCGAAACATGCTGCAATCTCTCTTCGTACGACATTTTATTTAATTTTGGGTTCTTAGTTGTTTTTACCAGTTCGGTTTGCGTTTTTCAAGGAACGCTTTCATCCCTTCTTTTGTTGCTTCATTGCTGAATTGTTTGCCAAATTCGACTGCTTCCAGTTCAGAGGCCTCCCGGAAACCCATGGAGATTCCGTCACGGATCACTCTTTTTGAGACGGGAACGGCAAGAGAACCGTTTCCGGCTATTTTTGAGGCCAGCTTCATCACCTCCTCCATCAGCATCTCCGGTTCGGTCACTTTTTGAACAAGCCCGATGCGCAGGGCGTCGTCGGCAGTGATGGTTTCGGCGGTAAGGATCAGGTATAAAGCGTTCCCCAGGCCGGTAAGTCTCGATAAACGCTGGGTCGCCGCATATCCCGGGATCATACCAAGGTTCATTTCCGGCTGACCGAATTTGGCAAGTTTGCTGGCGATCCGGAAATCGCAGGCCATCGCCAGTTCGCACCCGCCACCGAGTGCGTAACCGTTTATTGCGGCAATTACAGGAATGGCAAGTTGTTCAAGGCGGTCGAAGGTTCGCTGGCCGAAGGTGGAAAAAGCATGACCTTCTTCGGGGTTCATGTGAACCATCTCGGCAATGTCGGCACCGGCAACAAAAGCCTTTCCTTCACCAGTGATTACCAGGACCTTCACGTCATCCCGTGGTTCAAGGTCATCCAGGAAATGGTTGAACTCCTTGAAAAAATTTGTATTCAGTGCATTCATTGCTGCAGGCCTGGTGATGGTCACGACAGCAACCCGGTCGGCAATAAGGATATTCAGGATTTGATAATTCATGGTTATTTAATTAACAGAGGGGACGTTTTCGCGATCTAAATGTAATAATAATTTTTAAAGAGAAAAGTTTATCGTGAAAAATTCAGCTATTTTTGCAAAAAAAAATCAAACCTCATGAAAAAACACCTTGTATTTCTGACAATTACCCTGCCGTTGATGACATTGCTTCTCAGCACTTCCTGTAACAACAACAAAAAGCCGATGAATGCTCAAAACAAAGTGCCAGCTTTTGATCTGACAACGATCGATTCAACCATCAAACCATGTGTTGACTTTGATGGCTATGCCAACGGCAACTGGAAAAAGCATAACCCGATTCCTTCAACCGAAGGTTCCTGGGGCTCTTTTGACATTCTTGACAAAGAGACCCGCGAGGTGAAAATAAAGGGCATCGTCAATGAGCTGTTAACCGAGAAAAATCCGGTTAAAGGAAGCGAGGCCCAGTTGATCACGGGCTTCTATCGCTCCTATATGGATACGGTTACCATCGCCAAACGAGGCATCACCCCCATTGTCCCTCTTTCTGATAAAATCGTAGCAGTAAAGAACAGTACCGAATTGATTGCACTTGCCGGGGAACTGTCGAAATTGACCATTGACGGACCGTTCAGCGTTTATGTTGCCGCCGATGACCGGAAAAGCACCATGAATGCAATTTTTCAGGGCCAGAGCGGGTTGTCGCTGGAAGACCGGAATTATTATGAAAACCAGGATTCTGCCATGATCAGGATCAGGGCAGAATTTGTGAAGCATGTCGATAAAATGTTTTCAATGGCCGGCTGGAATGTGACCGATCCCGGAAAGACCATCCTCGGCTTCGAAACCAAACTGGCGCTTATTCAGCTGAAAAATTTCGAACTTCGCGATCCTGTGAAGATCTACAATAAAATCCCATTTTCAGAGCTGCAGAATCTGGCTCCCGGGATCAACTGGAAGGAATACTATAAAAACTATGGACTGCAAACTGATACGGTGATCGTCCAGGACAAGAACTACCTGAAAAACCTCGATCAACTGGTTAAATCAACCCCCATTGATGTTTTGAAAACCTACTTCCGGTGGCATCTCCTTTCGACATATGCCAATTTGCTGCCATCCGAATTCAATAAGGAGACCTTTCATTTTTTCAGCACGGTGATGTTTGGTGTTAAACAGCAGCGGCCGCGCGAAGAACGCGCCATCATGAGTGTGAACCGCAGGTTGGGGATGCCCCTGGGCAAACTTTTTGTGGCCAAGTACTTTCCTGAGACCTCCAAGAAGAAAGTTTCCGACATGATTTTGAACGTGCGCAGTGTATACAGCGACCGGATCGATAAACTTACCTGGATGAGCGCTCCCACCAAGGAGAAAGCCAAAAAGAAACTGGCTGCCTTTACCTGGAAGATCGGCTATCCCGATAAATGGAAGGATTATTCCACGATTGACATCCAGAATGATAAACTGGTCGAAAACAGCATGAACATTGCCTTGTGGGAGCATAACGACATGATAAAAAAAGCCGGGAAACCGGTTGATAAATCGGAATGGGGAATGTCTCCTCAAACGATCAATGCGTACAACAACCCGACGAACAACGAAATTGTTTTTCCGGCAGCCATCCTGCAGCCACCTTTTTTCAATGCCGATGCCGACGATGCCATCAATTATGGCGCCATCATAGGTGTGATCGGGCATGAGATGACGCATGGGTTCGATGACCAGGGTGCACAATACGACGGCAATGGCAACCTGAGCAACTGGTGGACCCCTGAAGATTCCAAAAACTTTGCAGCTCTTGGACAAAAAATGCAGGAGTACTACAGTGCCATTGAAGTTACCAAAGGGTTTAAAATTGACGGAAAACTTACCCTGGGAGAGAACATCGCAGATCTGGGAGGGTTAACGCTCGGTTATTATGCACTGGAAAAATCGCTTGAGGGAAAAACCAAACCCGAACCGATCGATGGTTTTACATACCAGCAACGCTTTTTCCTCGGATGGGCACAGGTTTGGCGTGAAAACATGACCAATGAAAGCCTGATCAACCAGGTTCAGACCAACGAACACTCGCCGGCCCGCTGGAGAATCAATGCTACGCTGCCGCTGATGAAAGAGTTCTCTGATGCTTTCGGATGCAAAGGCACCGCCGCGGATAACGTCCGTATCGTGATCTGGTAAACAACCCCTGGAAAAATCGCTTATTGTACCATGAAACGGGTAACCGATACCTTATCTTCCGACTGAAGTTTCAACAGGTACATCCCTTTTGGATAGGAGGTTACATCCAGTTCTTTCGTTGTTGCCTGCTTTTCCGACGGATCGATTGTCCCTGAATAGATTTGCCGGCTTTCCATCCCGGTTATGGTGATCAGGGCCCTGTGCTGAAGTCCGGTTACTGAAATCAACACCCTGTCATGCGCCGGGTTTGGCTGAACGACAAGGCTCAGCCCGCCCGGCAAATTTTCCATCATACCTGTACACGGGTCGAGCACGATGTGTTTCATGCTTGTGGCTTTCGCGGTACAGGGAGCATTTGGCCAGCATATAAGTTTCAGATCGCACGATCCCGATGTCTTATCTTTTATCCCCGGGATGTAGGCGGTGGTAAGTGATAAGGGATTGGTAAAGGTTCCATCGCCGGTGCTGCCCCAGAGAAACCTTACGTAACCTGATGCAGTTGCATTTACCGGGATGGGTGAAACATACCAGCACACGGTGGTGTCGTTGCCTGCAAATGCGGTAGGTGCGTCGATGATGCGCAGTTCGGTGGTGTCATGCCTTGTCTGGGTGCCATCGCTTGTTGCCACCATGTACCTGGTTGTATGGAGAGGCTTGACCTTTGGATTTGCCAAGGTGGAGGTGAACCCGGCAGGAAGGGAGGTCCAGGAATAGGTATAGTTCCCGCTTCCGCCGTAACCATAGGCATTGAGCCGGGAGGAATCGGTTATTGAACTGCAGATGATGGCAGGCGTGACAGATGCCGCCGATGAAAACACATTGGCAAAGGTGAAGGAGGCGATTCGGGTTTGCCAGCCGCTGGAAGAGGTGGTGGCATAATACTCCGTGGTGAACCAGAACGTAGTCGGCGACGAAGGATCCACGCTGATGGCGCTGTAATCGCCCCAGCGGCTCCGTCCGCTCCATATGCCTGTTTGCGAACCTGCCCCGTTTATGATTGTTCTTTCCTGGATCGTCATCTGGTTCAGCGGATCGTTCTTGAACCTGCCGGTATAGCGGATAGCAGGATGGATGCTGGCGCTTGAAACCGAGTACCCCATTGAAATCGTACCTGCGGTATCCTGTGCAATGCTGCCCATCCAGCGTGAATGCTGATCGGGCGAATAGGTCGACTGCTGGTAGATGCTCCATGTCGTCCCGGTGTTCCTCAGTTCGTACCACCGGATGCCTGCCTTGCCCGAACCTGCATCCACCGAATGGTTCAGTACCATGGATGAATAACCGTTGAATTTCCGGAATTGCAGACGGTACATCAGGCGGTCGCTGAGGGTTTCCAGTTTCTGGGGCGATCCCAGCTGGGGGATTCCGCTTCCCAGGGTGCCGAACGGGGTGACATTCAGGTAGGTGATGTTTCCAAAAGTTGAACTGGAGGGCGTTTCCCAGTTGCAGTGAAATTCATAAATACCAAGACGCTGGGTTCCATAGGTGCGGATATAGGTAAAATAGTTTGGTGTGCCCATGGCAGGGAATGTCCCGTCGCAATCGGCCGGCAGTAGCGAGATAAACCCGTCGCCTCCCGGGGGCAGCGTGAACGAGATCCGCACTGCACCGGGAGTGCCGGCGAGCATCGCGGTGCGGTCGTAGGCGTAAGCGCCATTTCCAACCCATCCTGCACCGCCGGTGCCAAAGTTGTTGGTCGACATGTAATAGGCATCAGGCCAGATACCGAATTTGGGATAATCGGGCATGGCGCTGAATTCGTACTCCCAGCGGTACCAGCTTCCGGTTGGATCGGGGGTTTGGGATACCGCGATCATCTGGTAAAACGGGGCCGTTGAGGAGCCATACGGCAATGAAAATTGAGAAAATATCCACCGGTCGGCCAGTTCATCAAATAAAACAATCGCATCCCCGTCGTTCGAATTGTGAGGCATGCCCGACCAAACTGTGCTGTTGCCGGCCGGACCGAAAATGCGCCCCCCGCTTTTGTTGTAAATGGAGTAGGAGCAGTTGATCACCTGGAAATAGTGGTTGAATCCAACGTCGCCATGGGTGTCGGGAGGCACATAACCGCCAAGGTTTCCCATCCCGTCAAAATTCTCGATGGTCGTGTCGGTGACAAGGGTGCCGAAGTAATCCTGCAACCCGGGATCGGCGGGAAAACTCTCACCCGGTTTCCTGCTGTTTCCTCCACGAAGATCGACGTAGTTGTTTACCACCCCATCCTTCCAGCTTCCATCCGCTCTGACCATTGCTGATTTCACCATATCCCGCAGGGGCGGCGAAACATCAAAGTAAACGGCATGGTCGGTCGCGGGGATCAGCCGGGATTCCTGTGCTGTTGCAGTTCCCAGCATCAGGATCGTCATTATAAGGGGGTAAAATGTCTTTCTCATAAGTTATCGGAAAAAAATACAAAATTAACTTTATTCTTTGCGCGAAAGGGTATCTTTGAAAACAATTCATACGATTGTTGAAATTTGTATATTTGTTCAACCTTATTCAAGCCAAACTAATCAACATGACCCTCAAGACATTTAATACCGATTCCGTTAGTGGATTCAGGCAGGCATGGACCGGCTGTACGAACGATGGCTTTCAGCCCAATGCCGCCATTATTTTTTCCTCGGTCGACCTGGATCTGCAGGAAATCGTTACTTTTCTCCAAACACTTGAGGTTGGCGTGTTTGGCTGCAGCTCCTGTGGCGAATTTTTATATGACAGGCAAAACCAGGTCATCACCGAAGGCGGGTTGGTTTGCATGATGATGGAGCTGACACCCCATACCTTTGAAATAAAAATGTTCAACGGGGAGGGACAATCTTCCTTCGGCCTCGGTAATAAAATAGGGCAATGGGCTGCAGAAGCCTTTGAAAAGCCTGCGATTTTTGTTCTCGGGAGCGGCCTTGACACCGACGGGGAGCAGCTGGTCAAAGGGATCCAGCATGTTGCCGGCCAGGAAATCAGCATGTTTGGAGGTTTGGCCGGGGATGATGCCCGGTTTAAGGAGACGTTTGTTTTTTCCGAAAAAAAGTTGGAGAACAAAGGTGCCATTGCCATGGTTTTTAACACCGACAAGTACGAAATAGAGGGCATAGCCACCAGCGGATGGGTAAGCATCGGCGCCGACAAGATCATCACCCATGCGGAAGGGAATGTGGTGTACACCATTGATGGCGAACCTGCCCTGGATGTTTATAAAGACTATCTGAATGTGCGTGATACTGACCTCCCTGAAATCGGTGTTGAATACCCTTTGCTGGTTAAAAGGCCCGGGTCGCAGGATGTACTGCGGGCTGTGGTGAATGTGGATGTTGTCAAAAAGTCTCTGATTTTTGCCGGAACGGTTCCCAACGGGGCTGTGGTCACCTTCTCCAGTTCCCCGGGGTTTGAGATCATCGATTTTACCAGAAAAAAAGTCAATGAATTTTATGAAAAAAACAGGGATACTGATGCATTGATCCTCTTTTCCTGCATGGCACGTCATAATGCACTGGGTCCCGGTATTTCCGAAGAAATTGATGAAGCCTGGCAAAACTGGGCGAAACCCCTGATCGGGTTTTTTACGTATGGCGAAATCGGGAATAATTATCACTCCATGTGTGATTTTCACAATGAAACATTCACAATGGTTTCGTTAAAACAAAAAAGTGATGTCGCATAAGATTACTTCGCTCATCGATGAAATATCCAGGATTGAGAAACCGGAAGATTTTTCCGGGCAGAAGAAGCAGATCATGGATGAGCTGAAAAGGATCAAGTCGGACCATGACAAGTTGCTGTTCAATTATGAACGGTCCTGTAAAGATAAAAGCATCCTATCCTCCCTGCTTACCCGGACATCGGTTGACCTGAAAAAGGTTTCGGACAACCTGAAAATCCGCGCCGAAGAACTTTCGACCTTGCTGACCACCATTCCTGCCTACGTCTATTTCAAAGACATGAACCTCAATTACCTGATTGTAAACCAACCATTTGCCGAGCTGGCAGGAGTTTCGTCAAAGGAGATTACCGGGAAGAAAATTCAGGAAATTTTCCCGGGATATAACAACAAGGACTATTTGAAGAAGGAGATCCTTGTACTTGAAACGGGACAGCCAATATATGACATCGAGGAGGAAGTTGAGCACAGCGACCGGAAACGCTGGGTAAACAGCAACATTGCCCCGATTCGTAATCCTGACAACCAGATCATCGGGTTGATCGGGATCTCCTGGGACATTACCGAACGCAAATTACACGAAGCGGAGCTCAAGCAGTCGAAGGAGCTGGCTGAAGCCGGCACCCAGGCAAAAAATGAATTCATCGCCAGCATTTCCCACGAGTTCCGCACGCCAATGGCCGGCATCCTGGGTTTATCGGAAATCCTGAAGAACTCTCCGCTTGCACCAGACCAGGCGGAGTTGCTGAAAGGCATCATCACCTCCGCCGAAAACCTGCTGGTATTGCTCAACGACGTGCTCGATTTTTCAGCCATTGAAGCCGGGAAAATGGAGTTGGATTATCAACCTTTCATGCTCGACCGTGTAATGGAGGACGTATCCCTGGTGATGAAAATGAGAGCGGAGGAAAAAGCCCTTCGATTCGATATTATTGTAGATGATCGCGTACCTGACCTCATCATCGGCGATTCCCAGCGTTTGCGTCAGATCATGATCAACCTGACGAACAATGCCATCAAATTTACAGATCATGGAAGCATCGTGGTTCATGTGACCATGGTCGGGGAACTGGGAAACCAGGCGACCCTTCGGTTTGAAGTGACCGATACCGGCATCGGCATTCCGTCAGAAGCGCTGGATTCGCTTTTCCGGGTATTTTCAAGGGTAAAACAGGACAAGTCAAAGCTGATTTCCGGAACGGGGCTTGGTCTTTCGATCTGTAAAAAACTCACCGACCTGATGGGGGGCCGGATCGGGGTGGATAGCACTCCCGGTAAGGGCTCCACCTTCTGGTTCACACTGCCCTTCACCTTGTCAAATCTACAGAAAAAGAAGGCTCCAAAATCCCTGCCCCTGGAAACTTCAGGTTTTGCGAAAAAAACGGTACTGGTCGCTGAAGACAATGCCATCAATCAGCGCATCGTCAGCTTTCAGTTGAAAAAAATGGGATTTGAAGTCGACATGGTTGGCGACGGGCAGGAAGCATTCGAAAAGTATCATGGCAAAAAGTATGACCTGATCATTCTCGACATTCAAATGCCGCTCATGGATGGATACCAGGTAGCCAAAGCCATCCGTGACGAAGAAAAGGGAAGTGTCCGTCATTCGGCCATCATTGCACTTACCGCGAATGCCATGAAAGGCGACCGCGAATTATACCTCGATGCTGGCATGGATGAGTATGTAAGCAAGCCCTTTACCTACGAAACCCTGCAAAAGGCGATCAGCAGCGTGATCGGGTAACATCAGTAATAAAATTATAGCACTATATCCCGATTTCAAGGGTATTCTCCTGCTGGTTCAACATGGATGTAAAGAGATCGAGCGGAATGACGGCCCCGCCCTTGCGGTATTTGTTCTCCTCTTCGGTGAAGCGAACCGGGTTGCCGTTGATGAAAACAGTTTTCGGACCAAAATTACCCTCCCTGACAGAATAGGTGATTGTAAGCGAACAACCCATAAAATCAAGTGAAGCAGAGAGCCCATCCAGCGAGAACGGCATGACGGGATCGAGAATTATTTTTCCGGATTCCCTGCGCAATCCAAGCAGCCGTGACACAACCAGGCCGATATAAATGCCCGGCCCGCTGGAGTATACCCGCCATCCTCCTTTCAGGGTAATTTTTCCGGTCTTTATTTCTTCGTACCGTTCGTCAGCTTCATACCGATTTCTGAAGGTGACATCTGAACTGCTGTAGTAACAATTGGCCTGGCGAATATCGCCACAGGGTACCACATTTCTGTATCCGACCGGATTTGCCTGGCTCAACGCCTTCAGAAATGCATCCGCCTTACCAGTAAGAGCTTGTATTTCAGCATACCGAATGTGTTCATGCACATACATGATGCCGATCTCCCTGCCAAAGAAGGTACTGCTTTCGGCCCGCTGGAACAGCGTTTGAATACCCCCTTTGTATTTGAGCGGCCGGTTCATCAAACGGGCGCCATCGGGACCTTTCAGGTGCTGTTCAATCAGTTCCTGGTGGTGAGCGGCCTGTTCCCTGGTGAAAAGTTCACTGAGGATGCCACGGTTCATTGGCAATATGCTGTACTGGATATTGGTCAGCTGATCGGTCGGGTGAAGCAGCAAAGTGATGCTCCGGTCTTCTTGAACCAGTCCGTAACCGGCAACAACGCCTTCCCTGATCAGGTATTTGTTGAAATCTGCCTTGATCCGCTCACAAATATCTTTCAATTCCCCTGCTTTGACAAGATTACCGGCTTGTTCATAAACCGCCCGGTATTGAGAAAAGGCCTGGTAATTCATTTCCACCGTCCAGCTTGAAATCATGCGTTGTGCCATCTCCCTGCTCAGTGGTTGCAGGGAATCGTTCCAGTCGCCGCCGCCAAAGGGCACAAAAGCGGTGCCGGGAATAAAAGAATTCACGATCATGCGGATAAGCCTGTCGATGTGTTCGCTCAAAGGTGTTTTTTCAGCCCGCGCAGCACCATCTTCATGATAGTATGGCAGGATCTCGTCCAGGATATTCAGATCGCCGGTAACTTTGATGTAGTTGCCCAATGCAATGATACACCAGTAAAACACGTCTCCGTGAGCGCTATCTGCGCGGATACCCGCGTAGCTGTCGAACATCCACCATTGCGGCCATCCGCCGTCACTGTTCTGATTTGAAAAAATGGTACGCAGGACCTTTTTGGCTTCAGCATATTTTCCCATGCACATCAGCAGGTCAAACGGGCCCTGGGCGATATCGCGTGTACCCCAGGCAGCCCCGCTGAACTGCTCCAAACCGTAGGGTGTCAGAAAATGGGTCAGCGCATTCATGCCATACCATGGAAGGATCTCCCCGATGGCGGACAGATCTTCCTGGTCTGTCTTCAGCGACAGGTTTAAACTCAACTCCTGCCATGCCGACTGCGCGTCCTTGCAGTCGGAAAACCACTGTTCATCTGCATCTGAGATAGGAGCAACCAGGGAGGCTCCACATACTTCGCCTGTGAAACTCACACAAAAATCAGAGGTTTCCCGCACACCGACGATGAAAAAGGATTCCCCGTGACGCTGATGATCGCTAAAAAGAAGCTCGTCGCCGCAAGCCTCATAGCGGGCCGGATCACCATGAACCGTGATCCTGAATTGTGCCTGTGGAAATTTACCCGCGATCATGCTGTCCGCTTCCGGTCTGGCCACATATTCTCCGGTTGAAGGCCCCGGGCCGATCCTCCAGCCGTTGAGATCGTCAAAATGATGGGTAATTGACAATTTTACGGGATTGCCGGTTAAAACTTTAAAATCCATGTTGACCTGCGGAAATTTTTTGGATGTCCAGCTGCGCACCTGGAAACAATAACCGCCATGCTTATAAATCCACCGGCAGTGATTCAAGCCCATTTCAAATGCGGAAGGAACTCCAAGCAAAAAGGTACGCCCGTCAATCTCCACAAAGATGCGTTGTCCTGTTTCGGGTGAAAGGTTAAACTGGCTTGAACAAATGGAGAGGAAAACATTAAAATTGGTATTTCCCTGGGCCAGATGCGAATTAAAGACACCATAAGCCATGCAGGCGGTAGATACAATATTTTCATCGGGAGAGAACCCTGCCCGGGCCTGCATGATGTGTGCATGGGGACGGTCGGCAAGGATCTCCTTGGCTCGCAAAACGACATGGTTGTTCTGTTGGCAGAAAAAAGAGAGCAACCGGCCATTTTCTTTATCACAGTTGCGCCTATCCTTTCCAAAAAACAGGCTCAGCTCCTTATCGCCCAGATCCTCAATGGGCAAAAAGGCAGATGTGTTGAATATGTTTTTTACCTGAGGGCGCATTGCTTGAAATTTCCGAAGTGAAAGTTCATCTCCGAATTCAGACATCAGACCCGGTAAACGATGCAAATCATCCCCTGAAGTCGCCTGGGGGTGATCGGGTAAGAAGGTTACAACAAAAACACTCGAATGATGATCCCCGGCGGCCAGCGTAAACGGTTTTTCCTGCAGGGCAAGAATTGACGATTCACCGGCATATTCCCCCCCCAGCCTCTCTGAAACCAGACCTTCAGGGATTCCTGTCTGCCGGTAAGTTTTACCATAAAACTGCATGCCGTCGACACTGGCCGACAGCGCCCTGTTTTCACATGCGATCATCAGCCATGGATTGCCGGCCGGTTCCTTCATGTTTTGACGACAGCAGACGACAGAACCAAAATGTTTATCTTCAAGAATACGCCGTTCAAGATACTGGCTTACATAATATTCGTTAACCAATCCGTCGGAAACCTGCTTCAGCCCGGCATCCTGCAGGCAGATCAGATCGAGTTCGACAAAATTGCCACTCCGGTTTTCAACATTGATCCGCCACTGCCAGCTCAGGCTTTTAGCCGAAAGTTTCAGTACGCACGTATAGTCAAGACCTGACCAGCTCCCTTCGGCCATAAACGAATCTTCACAGGAACTGAAACTGCTGTTGCTTTCAGGGCCAAGAAGCGCAATATATTCAACTGGGACGGTCCTTTTCCGCAGGTAAAGATTGGCCCCTGATCCTGAGAAAGGCGTTGCAACTTTTAGGCTGATCCTGACGGAATCCGCTTCAATGCTTTTAATGGAACCATTTTCAAGGAAATCAAAAGATAACCCGGGGGAATTTTTAATCTTCATTGTTAATTTTTTTACTTTACCGACTTGTGGTCAAAGGTAATATCCAGAATCATCTCATTCCTGTGTTCATGGCTGTAAATGAATGCAATACGTTTCTCTTTACGAACCATTCCGACCGCTTCACCATTCAGGGTTGCAGATTTGACTGCATGAACACGGGCACCTTCAAAAACCACCTCTCCTGCAAGATCGCGGTCGCCGTAAAGGGTTATCTCAAGCCGGCCGTTCATCCCTTTCACCCCGAGGATATCGGAGGTACTGTGCAGGATACTGAGCCCCTCAGAAACCTCAAGGCACAACGGGGTGAGCACCCCGTATAACGGCGGCCAGGGAATATCATCGTTTGTATATGGAATTGGTATCTCCTCACCACTTCCGGGATGGGTATAAACGACCTTGCCGGAGTGTTCTTCGTTGTAGTAATTGCCCACGAAAAGGAGGCCTGAATTGTCGCCGGTGAACCGTTCCCTTACAGTGAGATATTCGCTGCCGGCCGAGGCCTGCCTGAGTTTTGCGTTCGATGTTTTCAGCAGGGCTTCATACACCGGTTTGTCTCCTTCGGTGTCGAATCCGATCCATGTTCCCAGGTGGACAAGCGAGCCTCTTCCGAGTGCCTTGATAAATCCGCATGCGCTCCCTTTCAACGTCCGGGCGATAATTTCTGCGCCTGAAAGCGAAGCTTCAGAATAAACCATCTGGGGATTGGCACATTTGATATCTTTCAGGGTAAAAATATCGATCAATGGCGAATCGACGGATTCACTTCCTGATGGTGCAACGGAGATTGAATCGCGAAGGATGGTACATGGATCCTGCGACATTTCACGATCAGGCAGGCAGGGGAAGACAACGGCGTTGCCCCCGGATTTGATGTAACCGGCAATGGTTTCCTGCGCCCCGGCATCCATCTCATCAGTACTGAATGCCCAAACCTGTTTGTAGCTGGCCAGGGTATCGGCGGTTGCCCGGCTAAGGTCAATCATATCATAATCGATGTTCAATACCTGAAGCACTTTCAACAGGCCGTCGAAATATGCCGGTCTCCGTATGGCGGAAGCCGTGAATTGAAGTGCACAGGCACTGCCGGCAGGCCGTTCAAGCTCTGTTGCGTAATAGGGAGGATAAAAGAGAACGCAGACTTCGGCTTTTCGTTTTGCATGAACGATATGACTTTCAGCGGTTTTTATGATCCTGCTCATCCGTTTGACAAGCGGAAAGGCACTGTTGCGTTCACCTTCAGGCGTGAGCGGTGTAAACCAGTAAAAGGTCTCCCCGGAATATCCCTTGCGGGCCGGGTTCCGTCCCTGCGAGAACATGTAATAGTTCCAGCCGTTGAGGCCATTCGCAATGCTTGCCTTGTAGAAGAGTTCCAGTTCGCGGGGATTCGTCACTACCTGGTATTCACGGGAGCCGCACTGGAATTCGGCGGCAAACAATGGTTTGTTCCCCTGCATTGCAAAGGTGATATCGTTTATGATACGGTCGTCATGCATGTTGCGGTAGGAGACGAATTCGGGGATATGATCCACTCCGAACAGAATCTCGCTTTTCTTCCCGAACAGATCTTCGTACATCGTTATGTTGACCGGGAATTCATACCCGTTTCCATAGATCCAACCGGGAAGATTGTGATAAAACGGAACGCGCACACCCCTTTTCCTCGCCATGGCGCTCAGCATTCTCAGGTAGTCGCCATAGTAGGTCCGCCAGAAACAATGCCATTCGGCATCACGGCCGCGATCACCTCTTGATGCATAGGGCAGCGGGCCGTCGGGAGGAAGACCGACATGGGCAAAGTCCGGGTAACCCGTTCCCCATAAACGGTTCACTTCGGCAATATCCCCGAATTTCACCGAGAGGTACGAAATGAAACGATCTTTTACCGCGTTGCCATAATCAGCCTGTTTGGCCAGCCAGGAGAATACGCCGATCTCATTGCATATCTGCATCATAATGACCGGACCTCCGGAGGATATTTCGCGCAGATGGATGAACGGCATGATCTGGTCGTACCAAAGCGCGACCTTTTCCAGGTATTTTTGGTTAAAAAGGCTCACCCCGTCACTTTGAACGATTCCGCCTTTGCTGTTGCGCATTTTGACTTCAGCCCCGTATTGATCCATGAACCAGTCAGGCAAACCGGCTCCACGGAACTCTGCCAGGATGAATGGTCCCGGCTTTACGATGCAGTTCAGGCCATGAGCCTGGCATCGCTGAAGCCAGCCTTTCAGGTCGCGTTCGGGACAGGAAGTACCCTCAAAATCAAACACTCCCTCCCGGTATTCGTGCCATGCCCATGGAATGTACGTGCTGATGGTCGTCAAACCCGCCTCTTTTGCTGCATCTAAATGCTTGTCCCACAGATCGTGTTTCACCCTGAAATAGTGGATCTCACCCGAATTGAGAAACGTTTTTTTATCGTTGAGATAAAACCCGCCGTTCTTTATGTCAAATGTCATGTTTCCTTGTTGTTAAATTCCAGGTTCCTTTGCCTGATCAGTTCCTTGATTTCATGGCTTCTTTTCTCAGTGAGCGAATACCTCAGGACAAAGAAAACAGAGAAGATGCTTAACAGCAGCGGAAGTCCGATTTCAACCACACGCATCATCAACAGGGTGTAAGGCGATTGCCGTGTGAGGGGTATGATCTCTTTTTCGATGGTTCCGAGCTCTTTATCCAGATTATTGGGAGAGGATGCGGTACTGATATTTTCCAGGCGGAAAGTTACCCCCGTGATGTTTTGGAGGAGTTGTTTGTAATGTTCCTGGCTGTTTTTTGTTTCAAGTGATTTATCCTCCAGCCGCGACTTGAGTTCGAAGGAATTCATCCTGGCTTTTTCGAGTTTCGTTTGAAGGGTCAGCGGGATTGCTTCACGCACCATGGTGTCGATGCCGGAGGCCCGGGCCGTCGGCCCCGATTTTTCCAACCGCAACTGCAACTGCTCCAGCGCAAGGATGGTGGACTTTGTAACTGGGATCTCTGTGACCAGCAAGCTTTTCCGCTGGCTTTGGTAGGCACTGACATTCAGATTTTTACCTTCCTGTTTTTTATTCGACTCCAGTTCCAGGTAGCCCAGGAATTCTTTTGACTCTTTAAGCGCTTCAGCACTCTGCGCCCTGGTGTTTTCAAGCCAGGAGGCATTGGCAACGGAAACACCCTTGTAGCCTTCCCAGTACTGAACCTTGCTGCGCATATCCCTGATGTTCCCCTGGATCTTGTCGACTTTGGTGACCTGGGTTTCGTCAAACATGGTGAAGACGATAAGCGCACCTGCGACAAAACTTGCAAGAGCTGAGCCCATTTTGATAAACCACCAGAAAACCGAGTAATAACTTCCCTGCGAGCGATACCCAGTGGCTAATTCATCTTCATCGCAGATGTCGCCCACCATGGATGATCCGAGGGTAAAGAAGAACAACATGCCGGCGGAAAGCAGCACCGTGGGAATGATGATCAGGTAAGGATGCAAAGGGTTGTAGCAGCCAATCTTGGAAATTTGCGCCAGGCACATGAGCAGGATGGCAATGATGAGGGTATTCCGCTTGCCCATTTTCGGACTGATCCAATTGAGCGGGAATACGGCCAGCAGTCCGGTGATAGCCCAGATGGTGCCGTTGATCCCAAGCAGGGTGGCCCCTGCGACCTTGTCGCCGCCGAAAATATAAAAAATAGGGATGTACGATCCGAGCAGCTGAACAAAGTTAAATCCCATGGCCAGGGTGAAAATCGTCAGTGTAAGCATGATGAAATTCCTATTACGGGCCGTGTGCTTCATATCTTTCCAGAAAGGAGTCTTTTCCTGCTTTTCAACTTTTTTAAATCCCGGTTCGCGCAATTTGAAAAACCACCAGAAGGAGAGCGGGATCAGGATGGCCGCGATAAGAAGGGAGACGTAGCGCATGCCATCGGCCTCATTGCCGCCAGGGCCTTTGAAAATTTCCATGCTTGCAAGGGCAAAAAGCCAGGGGGTGCTCATGGCAAAAAGGTTGCCGACAAAACTTTTGGCACTGAACAAGCGGGTGCGCTCGTGGTAATCGGTGGTCATCTCCATTCCGAGGGCGCCGTGGGGGATTTCGAAAATATTGACGGCCGTGAAAAAGACAAGGAGGGTAAAAAGAATGTATCCAAGCTGAAACCACTGGAAGCCCGCTTCAGAAGGGAACCAGGCACGCACCATGTCGCCCTTGGGAATCCACCATATGGCCACAAAAAAAACGGCAACGGCTATTCCGCCAACCAACAGGTATGGACGCCGGCGTCCCCAGCGGGTTCGGGTATTGTCGGAGATATGGCCGATCAGTGGATCCGAGAGCGCGTCCCACAAACGAGGTACGATGAGGATGGCTCCCAGCCAGAAGGCGCTGAGCCCTAAACTGATATTGCCCATCAGCCCTACGAGGATCCCGGCTACGTTGAATAGGGCAATGGGAATGATGCCACCGGCGCCATAGGCGGCCAATTGTGTAAATTTGATCCGGTCTTCCGGTTTTGTATGGTGATCAGTGTTTTCTTCCTGCTCTTTCATAAAGGTCTGTTCTTAATAATAGATCACCAGTTCTGCCGGTGACTCTTTCACTGATATCTCCTTATCGCTGAAATCTTTCCGATCTTCTCCGTTAACAATTACTTTTAATGGATGTTTCGATCCGTTGAAGTTCTTTATCTTAATGCCGTTGGGCGGTAGTTTCATCTCCCCGGAAATTGAGAAGGTATATTTATTGCCATCTTTCTTAATGGAATATGAAACCTCGCCGTAGTAGGTTGGCAGATGTTCAACAGACATTCCCTGTGGTGAATCGATCCACTCCTGGAAAAGTGCGGAAGCCAGTACGAGCGTTTGATCATCCTCGTTTTCATATACAAACATCGCCCGGATGGCATTGATGAAATCACTGCCGACCCAGGTGTGCGGCATATCTCCTATATACCGTGGCGTGCGGTAATCTTTCCAGACAACTTCCGCCCAGCCGTTCCATCCCTGAGGACGTTGATCCTTTAAGAAAAATCCGATCAGGTCGTGCGCCCTTTCCGGTTGATCCAGGATGATAAATGAACCGATCAGGCGATTTTCATAGGGGGTGTAATTGACCCAGTCAAGCTTCCCGTCCCTCCGGTTTTTGAAGAATTCATAATACCTGTCAAAGGTGTTGTAAACCTGTGGTTTTGGCAGGTTGTTCAGTTCGTTGCAAGGGGTCAATGCGATGGTCGTGGAGGTTGCATCAAAATCACCAAGCTCGGCACAACCGGGCAGGTAGTTGATTTTACGTGTTTTCATCGCGAGTTGGAGTGAATTGTAAAGATTTTCCTTAAAGGTATCCCGCACTTTTTTTATACGTTCATATGCCTCTTTTTCACCCAGTATTTTTTGTATCTCTGCCGCGTCCTTCAATCCTTTCATGGTAAAAAAATCATCCCAGTAAGAGTGCATCGGTTTTGCAGAATAACCCTCATGGCTGATCGATTCAGTGACCAGTCCATAACAGGCACGCACACTGTCGTTTCCGTATTTGAAATGGTCGGTCGACTGTTCGGCGATCAGCGATTCGATGTATCCGACCGCCTGCAGTACATTTTTATTTTTTGACCTGAGAAAGGTAGTATCCTTTGTGAAGTTGAAATATTCGCGGATCAGGTAGATCATCTCCCCGTGGCTGTCGTTTTCGGGAACCGGATCGGGGCCCCTCCGGTCGACAACGCAGGGAACTTTTCCGTTCCCGTACTGATGATCGGTGTACCAGTCAATAAAATCCTTTACCTCTTTTACAATTCCCGATTTCAGAAGTGCGGAGGAGGTCAAAGCCCCGTCGCGTATCCAGCTTCGCTCATACGAGCGCGAGCCGGGCTGGATGCCCGCATTGTCGCGGTTGACCAGGATGTAGGCCAGGTTTGACCGGTAGGTGTTTATAATCCTGTTAGCTGATTCCGGTAAGCGGAATTTGACATGTCCGGTCTTTGCTCTCCAGAAGGCAGTTGCCTTTTTCGATTCTTCATTGGCTTTTTCAATGCCGGGTTGTTCGTCCGGGGATTGTTTTCCATAAAACGGAACTACAACGAAGAACTCGCTGCGTTCCCCGGGGGCCAGGTGGAAGGAATACCTGATCACGCCCTGTGCCAGTCCGTGCTGATCCGTCGTACCATGATCCTGAGGCATTTTCCCATTACGCAGCAGGCCGGCCAGGTTCACTTCATCGGAATTGCCTGCCCCGAAGGAGTCATATTTTTTTTGAGACAGCAACACCTTGTCATCAATTTCCAGCGTTTGTCCAACTTCCCTGATTGAATTTATTTTTCCAGCCCCGCCGGTGAGATTCAGGAACTGGTAGTAAGGATTTACCTGGAAGGGACGGATCAACAGGTAAAACTCGAAATCTTTCGACAGCAATGAGCGGTTGGTAAAGGAATAGCGGATGTTCAGCTTTGAATTTTTATTTGCCTCCCCGCTTGCCGTTATACCGGTCACAAATTCCAGGTTGTTGCAACGCCAGGTGACCGAGGGTGTAAAATCAAAGTCACTTTTATCTTCAGGGGTGCCCAGTGATTGAAAAGAGACGACATTACTCCAGTTGTACAGTGAGTCACCCGTTTTTATCATCGGCTCGATAGAGAAGTGGGCTTTTTCCGCTTCAACCATTCCATCCTCGTTGATCAATGCCTCTTTAACATCGTTGTTTACACCGGTAATTGTCCAGTAGGATGCCTGCTCCGAAAAGTATCTCGGGTAGTCACCCGCAGGTGAATTTTTTGCAGTATAGATCAGGAAATCATTCGGGGTCACGGAATTTTTCACATCCGGGAATGCTATTTCATCGATTCCAAATCCTTTCCCTGCATTGCTTTTTGAAAGAGATATCCTTACATACCTTGCTTCGGCTTCAGGTAGTCGTATAAAACTGACATCCCGCTGATTTGATTCCATCGCATACGCTTTTTCCCAATTTTCGCTATCGTCTGAAAGCAGGATCTCAACTTTTGCAGGGTAATGATCTTTCAGCCAGTTGATCTGCAATCCGCCAAATTCCCTCCGGGTCTTGAAATCGATCGTAACCTGCTGATCTTTAGCGTCAATACTTTGCCAGGATGTTTCGTACGAATGATCGGCAACCAGTTCCGGTGGATGATTTTTCATGCTGGATGAAGCGGAAACCAAAGGGACCGGGTATGTTTGTACTTCGGGGCGGAGCGGTTCAAATTTCAGATCATCAATCCACAGGGTCCCTTTGCCTCCTACAAAGGATGCAACAGTGAATTCAATCCTGTCAACCCGTTTCAAATTGTGATCTGCTGCGGGGCCCCAGGCAAAATTGATATTTCTCTTCCTGACCCTGATCTTTTTCCATGTTACCGGGAAATCATAGTTGCGATTGCTCACCCACCACACATTGTTTCCAGTGCTGTCAATGAACTTTATTTCAAAATTGTTGGCCGGGGAGTCGGCCCTGACAAAAAAGGTAAATTCATAATTGTCGGGCAGGTCGATCGGGAAGAGTTTCTGTATGCCACCGTAACCGGTGCCATTGGTGAAATCATAATCGAAACGGATTGCGTTGCCGGTCAATCCTTTTTCGTTTGACAAATTCAGGTTTACCCCGTCGGATTTAATGAAATTCCACCCGGCTTTGTTTTCAAATTCATCCAGCGTTCTGATCTGGGCATGAATCAGGATTGTGGTGAGCAAAAACACCACCAATACCGGGATTCTCTTACTGGTCATCTTTTTTATCATATGAATTACATCTTCCTTACTGTCGCCTTTTCAATTTTTTCTATGTGTTTTTCTATTGTGCCCTATGTGTCTATGTGTTTACCTTTTTTACCACATAGGCACAGTAGATCACATAGGAAATCACATAGGTAAGCAACAATTATTATTTCAAATATTCGTAGCCGAGTTTGTTCAGCCCTTTCTGGATGATGGGATCCTTCATCACAAAGTTCCAAACGAACCCTGTTCTGAAATTTTCGATCATAATCAGGGCAGGACCCTCATCGATGCCGATAAAATCATCGTCAAACCATTTGGCAGTCGGATTAAATGAGTCATAATAACCGTATTTGCCCCATAATTTCTTGCCATACTTTTCATTCATCGACCGGATTGTAGGGAAGACGATTTCAGGAGCGAATGGCAATGATGAAAGCGAGGCATAGGGGGCAATCGTGCCATCGTCAAAGTAGTTGAAATCGGGACCGCTTGTTCCTCTTCCGGCATAACCCAAAAACTTTTTATCATCAAAATTGTACTTCCCGGTTGGTCCGTCACTTGCAGTAACCCCCCAGCAAAGCGAATCATACCCGGTCCATCCTTTCGGGTTATCTTTTGCGTAAAGTCTTTGAACACAGGTCGCACGGCGTGAGTTTTCAAAGTAATCGATTCTTTTTTCCTTCATGTATTCGTCGGCGATGCCGCGGTAATCAATAAATGCCTGTGAAAACTGGTGTCCGAACAAAGGTGGGAATGCCACGTGCGACAGACCTTTGTACGGGGTGTTCCATTGATAGGATTTTAACCATGAACGGTAACTTTGTTCCGCATTTTCCATGCCGCTGCCGGCAGCCAGAACATAAAGGAACAGTGCTTCGTTGTAGCCGGTCCAGCCATAATCGTGCAATCCTTTTTCGGGAGTCCAGCCCATGGAAATCGTGTTGGCGAATTTACCCGTAGCGGGCATTCTCATAAAATTCCAGTCGACCCTGTTCAGCAATTGTGCCGCAAGCAACCGGATTTGCTTTTCAACATCATTGTCGAGGTTGTAGTAGTTCCTGGCAAAGATGATCCCCATCATCAGGATGCCAGTATCGATGGAAGAGAGTTCGCAGTGCCATTCGCGTGTACCGGAATTCATCGCCAGGAAATGGTAGTAAAATCCTTTGTAGCCTGTAACATTCGTGTCGGTACTTTGAACGGAGTTAATAAAGAACCTCAGAATTTTGAGGGTAATCTCCGCCGCCTGTTCACGGGTCATCCATTTTCTTTCGGCACCTATGGCCAGCGATGGAATTCCAAAACCTGTTGCCGCAATGCTGGCAGGTGCCCATGCTGCAGCGCGGTCCTTGACAATGCCTTTCTCCGGATGGTGTTCATGTAAGAAAAAGAGGAACGTTTTATGCTGAACAGAATCCAGCATTTTCTCTTCGCCCCGTGATACCGGGTAATTTACCTTTCCATTGGATCTGAACACAATCTCCTGTGTATGTGCAAGAACAATGGTAAAAGGAAAAACCAAAAGCAATAAACCTGTTCTGATTTTCATAGGGGTCTCAATTTATTTAACCGTAATTGACCCCGACAGTGTTTCTGCCGAGCTGGTGCCAACATAAACCACAAATTCTCCCGGATCCCAATACTTTTTCAGATCCGGATGATAAAATGCCAGATCATCGAACGGAAGGTTAAACGAAACTGCTTGTGTTTCACCTTTTTTGATCAGTACTTTTTGGAATCCCTTTAATTCTTTTACCGGACGTGTAACCGTACCCACTTTATCCCTGACATACAGCTGAACCACCTCCTCGCCGTCGCGATCCCCGGTATTGGCAACCTGCACGGCGATGCTGATATTATGATCATCAACCTTAGTTACCAAACCTGAATAGGAAAAACGGGTATAGCTGAGCCCGTATCCAAAGGGGAAAAGCGGGTCGTTTGAACAATCAAGGTACCTGGATACGTATTCGTCGGCGGTATCAGCCGGGTCAAGCGGCCTTCCGGTATTCTTTCCATTATAGAACAAGGGTATCTGTCCTTCATTTCTCGGGAAGGTCATGGTGAGTTTTCCAGCCGGGTTTACTTTACCCGACAGCACATCTGCAATGCCATCTCCTGCCTCTGTGCCACCGAACCAGGTCTCAAGAATGGCCACTGGCATGCTGGCCAGTTTGGTGAGGGCCAGCGGCCTTCCGTTAAACAGCACCACGGCAACAGGTTTCCCGGTTTTGACGATGGCTTCGGCAAGGTCGTTCTGCACTCCAGGCACACCGATGCTCGTGCGGCAGGCGGCTTCACCACTCATCCCGCAGCTTTCCCCAAGGGCCAGGATGACATAATCTGCTTTCGCCGCAAGTCTTACTGCCGCATCAAAACCGCTCTTGTCGTAGTCGTTTATGTTACACCCCTTTTCAAGAATCACCTCCATTTTATCACCTGCCATTTTTTTTACCCCATCAAACAGGCTGACACATTTCTCCCAGCTTCCGGCGGCACTCCAGCTGCCAAGCATCTCTTTCCTTGAATCGCCCAACGGACCAATGATGGCAATTGTTTTAACCTTGGCAGGAATTGGAAGAATCTGACCGGGATTCTTTAACAGTACACAGCTCTGCGAAACGAAGTGGCGTGCAAAATCGAGTTGATCAGCGGTCATCACCTCCTTTTTCTCCCTTGATTTATTGCAATACCGGTAGGGATCTTCAAATAATCCCAATTTTGCCTTTGCCTCCAGGATCAAACGCACTGCATGATCGATGGTGGCGGGGGTTATTTTTTTCTCATTCAGCAATTCAGGCATGTGATTGAGGTAGGTACTCCCCTGCATATCCATGTCGACACCGGCGTCGAGCGCCTGCCAGGCAGCATCTTTAAAGTCTTCGGCGATGCCGTGGTTTACCAGTTCATTGATGGAAGCATAATCGGTCACCACAAAACCATCAAAACCCCACTCTTTGCGGAGCAGATCGGTCATCAGCCATTTATTTGCCGTGGATGGAATCCCTGCGATCTCATTAAAGGAGGCCATCACGGAACCCGCACCGGCATCCACACATGCTTTGTAGGGAGGCAGGTACCATTCATACAGCGAGATCATCGACATATCCACCGTGTTGTAATCGCGCCCGGCCTGGGGGGCGCCATAAGCGGCAAAATGTTTGGCACAGGCCATTAGAGTATTGTTCGCCCTGAGATCATCCCCCTGGAATCCCCTGACTCGTGCAGCTGCAATTTTACAACCGAGCCAGGTATCTTCGCCGGCTCCCTCGGAAACCCTTCCCCAGCGGGGATCGCGAGAGATATCGACCATGGGGGCAAAGGTCCAGTTGAGTCCTTCTGCTGTTGCCTCAACTGCCGCTATCCGTTCAGATTTCTCAATAGCTGTCAGATCCCATGAACAAGCCTGTGCAATCGGAATCGGGAAGATCGTGCGATGACCATGAATAACATCATACCCGAACATCAGGGGGATCTTCAGGCGCGATTCTTCGACAGCCATCCGCTGTAATTTACGAACATAATCCACGGTATATGCGTTGAAAATTGCACCTGCCTTACCCTCTTTGATCAAATTTAAATAATCGGCCCGGAGGACTGGCCCGGTCGTGTCCCAACCAGATAAAAAAAGGGAAAGCTGACCTGCTTTTTCATCCGGGGTCATGGTGCTGAGCAAAGTTTCAATTTTGACTTTGTCAGAAGTACTTAATTCATGAACGACTGGTTTTTGGGCCTGGATGGCAGGAACAACCAGTATGAGGAGGGCGACAAGGAGAAAATTCAGCTTTTCGTTATACTGCAAGGGTTGTATCGTTTAATTCGCATCAAATCAATAAGTAAATCCAAGTTTCGTCAATCCTGTCTTTACTTCAGGCGCAGACATGAACAAATTCCAGAGAAGTCCGCTCCGGTAGTTTTCAATCATGCATATGATGGGACCCTGGTCGATAGCCAGGTAGGAATCGGCCCACCAGCCTTCAGTCGCATCAAATGAATCGTAAAATCCATAAGTTCCCCAAAGATGGTCGCCCAGGGTATAATAATAGAACCGGATGGCGCTCATCGATTGGTCGGGGGTGTATGGCAGGGCGGAGATGGCCGCAGTGGGGGCGATCACTCCCAGGTCGTTCGCGGGCGAATGGGCATCATATCCCCAGGGATTGTCGCAGGCTGTCAAACCCCAGCAAGCGCCGCTGTACCCAACGTAATTTTTTGGATTTTCCATGCAGTATGACCTGTTGATCAAAGATTGGTTGACATTCTGCTGCCAGTAATTTGCATAAACATCCACGAGATTTTTAGGATTCAGGCCAAGGAAAGAATAGTGGGTGAAAAACAGGGGACCGCCATAGCTTTCCCCGAGAGGCAGTAAATAACCATAGTAAGAACTGCCGTTCCTGATGGCTCCGTTGGAGGCGTATCCCTGGTGGTATGCCGCGGGGGCAATGGGATGTGTTGTGGATGTGGCAGCAACCACATAGGTGATCAGGGTTTCGTTATATCCCCTGATCTGCATGTTCATGGCCCATCCATAGTCGGGCGACCAGTGCCAGTACAACACATTTTGCCCCCGTGTAAACCAGTCATATTCAATGGCATTGGTCAATGCGCTGATCCTGGTGATGAGGATTTGTTCGGCAGGGGTGGCCGGGTTGAGGTATTGCCTCATGGTCAGCAATCCTTCTGCCATGTAGGAGGTTTCGACCAGGTCGGCCCCATCGTCATTGGTTGTAAAAGGGACGGTTTTCCCGGTAGTGCCATCCAGCCAATGCGGCCAGGCGCCATGAAAACGATCGCAGGTTTCGAGAAACGTGAGGATTTTATTGAGCCGGGTAAGTCCCTGGTCGCGGGTGATAAATCCCCGGTCCATCCCCACGATCAAGGCCATCACCCCGAACCCGGAACCCCCCATGGTTACAATGTCGCCGGAACTGTTCCGCTCCCTGGCAAGTCCGCTCGATGGCTGGGCGAAATCGTAAAAATAGTTGAAAGTCTTCTGCTGGATCAGGGTAAGCAACTGATCATCGGGAATGATCGGGAACTTCGGGGTTGAATCGAGGGAGGTATAAAAATAGTTGAGAAAACCGTCGAAGGGAAAGCCGCTTTTTGAAGTCAAATTCTTTGATATATTAAAAAAGCACTTCGAAAAACTTTTCAGGAGCGTCGTGTTTGAAACAGTCAATTTTTTATTGTTTCCTGTAAGTGCAAATTTCAGGGGCATCCCCGACGAAAGGGTGAAAAAGTTACTCAGGCTGGCGGGATCGATTGAATCGGAGAAGGTAATCTCGACCGTGACATTTTTCCAGTCGATGTTTTTTGGAATCAGCGGTATTTGAAACGGTTGCTGGTTTACGGTGATGGTCTGGATGCGGAGTTTGCCTGCGATGGTGGTGAAAAGATACTCCACTCCCGGGAAAGTTTCGCCGCCTGGTCCTTTAATTCCCGAAGTTATCTGCAATTTGTAACTGGCCAGGTTGTCAAGGGGTTTCTGAGGGGTCAGGCTGATGATTCGATGATCAGCGGAAATAACCGTATTGCAGGAAACGCCGGTATTGTCGGTTTTTTTGAGTAAAACACTCCCTGCGACCGAAGCGGGATCGATGGTGTTGTTAAAATAGATGTGAAATGAACTGTCAACCGCAATATCTTTGGTGGTTACACCGGTAACGAGTACCGTGGAACCTGCCTTTACCTGTGCCAGTTGAATGGACCCGGCCGATGTTTCAACCGTTGTTTTCTTACAGGATATGCAGGAAAGGGTGGCAATCGCCAGAATTATTGTAAGGAGCGGGTATTGTTTCATTTCAGGGTTTTCGGCATGTTGAAAATAAGGCGGCCCCCATACAGGGAGCCGCCTGTTATTCAGGTGAACGGTATTCAGTTTAATATTTAATGACTTTCAGGGTGCAGGGACTATCCGATTTCGGATTGATCGTCACAAAATAGATTCCTTTAGCCAGTTCTGAAGTATTGATAGTGGTTGTTCCCGCATTCAGGTTGTTCATTTGAACGACTTGCTGACCTAAGGCCGAGGTTATGACGACCGAGGTAAGGTCGGTGGGGGTGTTTACATTCAGGAAGTTGCTGAATGGAGTGGGGTATACTGTGACGTTGGTTACATTCTTCACCGGGTTGATCCCCATGAGCGGACTTGGACTGTTGTTCAGAATGATATCATCGAAATACATGGTGATATTTGATGTAAGGGTGAGTGGATCTTCAAAGTCGGGCATGAATGCAATGGTAGGATAGGTCCCGGTCTTTGAGGAAAAATCAAACACAATGTCCTCCCAGGCGTTAATTTTGGTCTGAGGTGTCATCGAAAAAATTTCGAGGTTGCCGGCAGTACCGCCTTCAACTTTGAATTTAATCGGGCTGATACGTGTTTTCCAAACTTTCACATGCATATATTTGTTGGAAGTCAGGTCAATCGGAGTCGCCATTGCTGACCAGAATCCTTCCCAGGGGATACCATCTTTGTCGCGGATAAACTGAACAACATAGTTGCTGGTATTGATACCTGTGGCATCAGGATTGGGAACCAGGATCATGCTGCTTGAATCAACCACAGGATCGCCTGCCATCAGGTTCAGTCCGATCGTTTCATAATCAGCAATCACATACGCAGCAGCGCTGTTGGGAGCTGGATTGTTGTTGACCATGATGTCGTCGAAATAGATGACGATGTCGCTGGTAAGGGTGAGGGGGTCTTCAAAATCGGGCATGAACGCAATGGTAGGGTAGGTTCCTGTTTTAGATGAGAAATCAAAAACGATATCTTCCCATACTCCTGTTGCGGTTTGAGGCGTCATTGAAGCAATTTCGAGGGTACCGGCAGTTCCGCCTTCCAGTTTGAAATGGAGCGGGCTGATACGTGGTTTCCATACCTTCACATGCACATACTTGTTTACGGTTACATCAACCGGTGTTGTTAAAGCCGACCAGAAGCCGCCCCATGGCACACCGTCTTTATCACGAACAAACTTGGCGACCCACTTGCTGGTATTGATACCGGTGGCATCCGGGTTGGGAACTACGGTAAAGTTGCTCAGGTCGGTAGCACCTCCCAGCATGGCATTCATCTTGAGAACTTCAAAGTTCGCGATGACCTGCGCATGCAAAAAGCCGGCAATTGCCAGCAACATCATGGTAATCAGTAAATTTTTTTTCATTTTTTTGATTTTTTAGTTGATTAAAATTAGGGATGATTCTTAAAGTTGAAATTTCAATGATTGGTAAATAGTTAAGGTTTTTCAGATGCATACATTAAATCGACTTCCGTGGCAGTAAGTGCACGGTGGAAAATTCTTACGTCATCCAGTTGTCCGCCGAAATGGTTGGAAGTCGGAATGGCATAACCTCCCCAGGGCTGGGTGGCCCACATTTTTCCCTGTCTTGACTGAACGAATCCTAAGGCAAGCCTGGGATAAACATCCGGGGGTACCCCATTGTATTTTAATCCGGTTGCGGCATTTAACGTAGGATCGGCCAGGTTGAAATCTTCCTCTTTCATCTTTTCGCCGTTGATATACATGGTTGCAACTTTGGTTGCTCCGCTGAAAGTGACGACCACCGAAGCCCATTTGTCTTTGATCAGGGCTACCATTCCTTCAGCCGGGGAGGGTGATAAAAGTTTGCAATAAGTGCAGGCTTTCCATCCCTTGTCGGTGTTGTTGTACAATCCGTCGCCATTGAAGGTGAGGTCATGGGGATTTGTGGCGGGAGCGCCGCAGTCGTAAGTGGCGGCAAGTTTGCACTCCGCGTAACTGGGCTGTATTTCAAACTGGAACCCGTAATATGCGCCAAGACCGAGCACAAAATGGCCTTTGGGATTGCCCGAGGCATCCACATGCCCGGCTGAGTTTGTTTTTACCCAGAAGCACAAAGAAAACTCAGGGGTATTAGAAAGCAGGTTGCCGTTCGGGATTTCGATGATGCTGGTGGTTCCGTCGAATGTAGCAGCTTTTCCTGCCGAAGTTTTATAGGAAGCCGTGTAGGTGATGTTGATCACGCTGTCTGCATTGTAGGTTCCAACCTGGTCGTTTGCGTTGTCTTCGAAATTCCAGTAGGCCACCTGGCCTGTTGGAACAAAGGTGCCAATGGTTTTGAATGTCCTGACAAAGCTTGCAACGGTCTGTCCGTCGGTAGAAGTGATGTTGGGAAAGGTGAGTGTAAAAAGAGCCCCGTTCCCCAGCGCTTCATTGGGTACGATTGTGATAACGGCACCGGCTGTAGTGACTGTGAGCGGGATGTTTTTTTGGTCCCATTCCCTTAAAAGCGTAATGTTGGTGGAGGTAACACTGGCGGCATTGACGGAAGCTGTAAAAGTTGCCACGATGGTCGGGTTCGGTGGAACATCGTTTGCAGAGGTTGCCCCGTTCAGGTCGATGCTGCCTCCGGTCAGCTGGGCAACGAGGGTCGACATGCTGAACGTAATGGTGTCGGTTTTCTTTTTGCAGCTTGCCACCCCGATCAGGAGTGCCACTGCGATAAACAATGAACTAAATAAAATGACTTGCTTTTTCATGTGATTATTCAATTAGGGTTAAACAATTTATTTCGAATGGTGTAACAGACATCAATAATTACCAGTTGGGGTTTTGGGTAAGCGAGCCCTGTGAAATATCAATTTCACTCTGGGGTATCGGCAGCAGCTCATTTTTCCCGGCAATAAATCCGAGCGGGCCTAAAACCTGGGCAGCTCTTCCTGTGCGCACCAAGTCCCAGAATCTCCATCCTTCCATAGCCAGTTCGCTCCGTCGTTCATTATAAATAGCGTTCCGCAATTCTGTCTGGTCGGTGGTGGTGATATCCGGAAGGATCGAAGCATTCCCCTGGCGGGCCCGTTGCCTTACCAGGTTGAGATATATTAATGCGTCTCCCGGTTTGCTGTTCTCATTGAGCGCTTCCGAAGCCATAAGCAATACGTCGGCATACCTGATCATCCTGCGGTGGCAGCCATATTGCGTGATGGTGTTGTCTCCCGGCACCCAGACTTTCCGCGAGTAACATTCTATTTCGATCACATTTCCATGGGTATCGTAGGTGATGTCGGGAGTGGGTCCGTCGCCCAGGATCCTGACACCGTCGAGGGTGTCGCCCAGGTTGATCACGGTGCCCCTGTAACGCGGGTCGCCTGTTGCAAAGGATTTCCGCAGATCGATGGTCGGGCGGTTGAAACCCCACCCGCGGTTGGGTGTTCCACGCACTCCCTGCGTGTTTGCATATTGATTTCCGCCGCCATCAGTGCCTTCCACCTGGATGGCCCCGATTTCAAAAACCGATTCAACACCGTTGTTGCCATTCACCCCGTTGGCGTCAATATAGGCCGGTTCCAGTCCATACTGGGTTGAATTGATTACTTCCAGGGCGTATTTTTCGGCATTGATAAAATCATGTTTGAAAAGGTAAACCCGGGCAAGCAATGCTTTGGCTGAGCCCTGGGTGGCCCTTCCGGCATCCGTGGCTTCATATCCCGATCTCAGCGGTAAATTTTCAGCGGCAAAATTCAGATCCTGGATGATGAGGGAATAGACCTCCTCAGCCGAGGATCGTTGCAACTTCAGCGGAGGAGTTGTGTTTGTAACCAGGGGCACCCCTCCCCATGCACGTACAAAGTCGAAGTAGATCAATCCGCGGATAAACCTTGCTTCAGCGATGTACCTGGTTTTTAAATTCGCGTCCATGGTGATCGCCGGGATCTTTTCAATCACCACATTGGCTCTTTTTACGCCGACATACAGGGCATTCCAGTAATTGTCGAGGCCGCTTTGAGTCGGTGTAATGGTAAACGTATCATAGGGACCCACGGTGGAAGCCCCGTCATCGGGGTTGCTTCCCTTTGAGGCATCGTCAGACATGATATCAAAAATCGGGTACCCGCCGGAATTGTATTCCCAGTCCCTCAGCGATTCATAGGTTGCGTTAATGGCCAGCAAGGCATCGGAGGGAGAAACAGGAAAAGATTGCTGGGTCAGCGTGCCCTGGAGGTCCTTTTGAAGAAATTTCTTGCACCCGGTGAATGGAAGAAGGGTTCCGGCAACCAGTAGGATAAGGTATAATTTAGTTTGCGTTTTCATGTCCGTTAAAAGTTTAAATTGAGGCCAATCGAATAAACAGCGGTGATCGGGTAAATGCCATAGTCAATCCCCGATGAGAGAACCCCGTCGCTGCCGATTTCCGGTGTATATCCTGTGTATTTTGTCCAGGTGAAGATGTTGTCGGCCTTGACATAAAATTTAATTTTTTCCATGTGGATCTTTGCGCCCCAGGAGGCTGGAAGTGTATACCCCAACTGTACATTCCGGATTCTCAGGAAAGAGCCGTCCTGGATAAAATAATCCGACGGCATGTAATTGTATCCTCCGAAGGATGGTTTCGGTTCGGTGGTGCTGGTGCCCGGCCCTGTCCACCTGTTGAGAACATGGCTTTCAAAATTATAGGGGTCGGGTCTGACCATCTCCTTCGCGTTGAATATTTTATTCCCGGTCTGACCCTGGATGTTAACCGACAGGTCAATGCCAAACATCTCAACGCCAAAGTTGAAGCCGAATATGAATGTAGGGCTTGGAGAGCCTATCGCGGTACGGTCCCTGTCATCGATGATCCCGTCGCCGTTCATGTCGACAAACCGCAAATCACCTACGCCTGCCGCGATCATATGAGGGTAGGCATTTAATTCGGCTTGGGTCTGGAAAATGCCATCGGTTTTATATCCGTAGAATTCACCAATGGGCAACCCCACCATGCTCCGGGTCACCTTGACCCCATTGCTCAGGTCACCACCCATGAGAACAGAGTCAACGCCGCTGTTTCCGCCAATGCTCAGCACTTTATTGTGTATGACAGTCCCCAGGACGCCAACATTGTATTTCAGTTTGCCGATCTGGTCACGCCAGCCCAGGTTGAACTCAAATCCCTTGTTTACTACTGAAGCGGCATTGAACCTTACTTTGGCTCCAACCCCGTTCCCGAGATACCCGGGAGTGGAGAGCAGAACAAGAATGTCGTCTGTCTGCTTGTTGAAATAATCAAATTCGCCGGTGAGCCGGCTGTTGAATAAGCCGACTTCGAGCCCGACATCCGTCTGGGTGGTAACCTCCCATTTCAGGTTGGGATTGCCGTTAATTCCGTAAGATGCCCCGGAGTTGGGTTCGCTGGTGGTTCCAAAAATCGACAGGATGTTTGATTGAACCTTTGCGTAGCGGTCCCAGTATGGGATCTTGTCATTCCCCAGCTTTCCCCAGCTTGCCCTTACCTTTAATTTATTCAGCCATTTGATACTTTGCATGAATCCTTCCTGCGAAACATTCCAGCCCAGTGCAAAGGATGGGAAGTAGGCATAGCGGTTATTTTCAGCGAATTTGGATGATCCGTCGCTCCTGATCGTGGCGGTAAGAATATATTTTTTACTGAACACATAATTGACCCGGAAAAGGTACGAGATCATTGAATAGTAGAGATTCATGTCGACCGATTCGTTGATGTTGTTGATCGTGTTGACGTGGTTGGCCGGATCATAGATATAAGTTGGCTGGATGTACCAGAAGTTCGATCCGTCGCGCATCAGGTTGGCCCCGGAGAGGTTAAACCCGTCGGAGGTTGTGTTCTGCATGGTATATCCGGCAACAGCATCAATGGAATGTTTGCCGAACTCCTTTTTAAAATTCAGGGTGTTTTCCCACAGCCAGGTAAAATTGTAATTGTTGTTTTTATTCAGGCGGCTCATGATATTCTGCTGCTGGGAGATGCTTCCGTTGGGATAGTAAACGGTGTAAGCCGGGAGAAAACTTTCCGACATGTTGTACCCGGCATCGATGCCAAAACTGCTTTTAAATGTAAAAGCCTTCAGGAAATTGACCTCCCCGTAAATGTTCCCGACACCCCTGATCCCTTTGTTGTAGTTATTAGAGGGCATCTCTAAAAACCAATTGTTAATATATACATCTGATTGTTAATAACATAACCATGTTTATGTCGTCGATTTTTTTATATTTGCTGCAGAAAAAAGCAAGCCATGAAAAACATCAACCCTCTCGGACTTTTTGACGA
>CAIKNA010000093.1 GCA_903828645.1 uncultured Bacteroidales bacterium | reverse complement strand
TCGTCAAAAAGTCCGAGAGGGTTGATGTTTTTCATGGCTTGCTTTTTTCTGCAGCAAATATAAAAAAATCGACGACATAAACATGGTTATGTTATTAACAATCAGATGTATATATTAACAATTGGTTTTTAGAGATGCCCTGAACAAGTATTGTAGGGGAATGACTGATTATTTTGTAGGTGTTTGCCCTACAAAACAACATGAAAATATATCATCACACCATATTTCCCACCCGCTGGGCATTACTTACAGATTTTTATCTTATGTTTGTAACCTGAGATGGAAATTAATTGCAATTTATAGGTGTGATATTTAGAACAGTTTATAAAACCAGGTAATATGGCCGCCAGGAACAAAAACGCAACAGTAGCAGAAGCTCCGTTAAAGGAGGGCCTTTTTAACATTTTCTTCATTTCCCTGGTAGTTGTCCTTCCTCTTGTCTATTTTCCAACGACCCAGGATTCTTCGTTGATCCCCAGAATGTTGATCCTGATAATATTGTTATCAGCTTTCTCGGTTTACCTGTATGTGATTCACAAGGGAAAACCACTTGGTATTGGCTTATTGAAAAACCCTGTTATTGTATTTGGTGCATTATACCTGTTAATGTCGGTACTTTCGCTGACCGTCGCTGTGAACAGGAGTGAAGGTCTGTTTGATATTACAAAAACCGGGATCACACTACTCCTGGTTTTTTATATTGCAAACCTTTTTTTGTCCACACCCGGATGGTTTGCCAGGTTGTCGAACCTGGCCGTTATTGCCGCCCTGGCAGCAGTTGCCATTGGTTTTTATCAATTTTTCACACTGGTGCCGGGGCACGAACAGGAGCGGCTCGCAAATGGCAGGGAGATGATCAATGTTGTAAAAGGGTTGATGGGAAATAAAAACGAGTACTCCAGTTACCTGATGCTTCTTTTCCCTTTTACATGTTACACAGCTGTTTCAGGAAAGGGATATTGGAAACGCATTGCCATGGCAGCCACGGTGTTGTTATTCATCATGCTCATTCTCGTGGCAACGAGGGCTGCCTGGCTTGGCATTTTCATGGTTGGCTTTACCACGATGGCGATGGGGCTGATACTTCATAAAAAGCTTGATATCAGTAGCCGGCAGATGAAAACAGCGATGATTGCAGTGACGTCTGTTGTGGTATTGCTTGCCGCCGGCGTCATTGAAGGAGGGAAGTATACGCACAGCGGGTACCTGGAAAAACTTGGATCCATCGTACGTCCTGATGCCGGCAACAATCACTTCAGGCTTAGCATGTGGAAGATAACTGAAGAGATGGCCAACGACCATCCCGTTGCCGGTGTCGGGGCCGGGAACTGGCAGATTGCCATCCCCGACTATTTCAGCCGGGTCGGAATTAAGGAAAGGGAGGTGAACTGGATTTCGCCGCATAATGATTATCTCTGGATTCTCTCCGAGAAGGGATTTATCGGTCTTGGACTTTACCTGGGCATAATACTCGCAGCCCTATGGATGCTCGTCCGCATCCTGAGAAGCCAGGCTGAGAAAGAGGAAAAATGGCAGGCTCTTTTCCTGGGTGCGGGTTTGACAGGTTATCTCACCGTCGCTTTTTTCGATTTTCCCTATCAGCGGATTGACCACCAGGTGTTGTTTGCCCTTTTCCTTGCAGGGCTGATCGCGCTGCATCACCGGCAATATCCTCTGAAACCGCTTTCCGTAAACCGGAATCTCTTTTTCATCCTGGCCGTTGTTTTCTTAGGGTTTGGCCTCTTCTACAGCACACAGGCCCTGAAGATGGAAACGCATGTAAAAATGTCGGAAGCCCTGATGAAAGCCGGAAATTACCCCGAAGCCTTGGCAGAGATCAATAATGCCCGCACCCCGTTTAGAAGCCTCGATGCCAAGGGCTCGCCCGTGGACTACTATGCTGCCATGGTTTATGAAAAAATGAATGACAACCGGGCTGCGCTTGCTTCCAATCTTGCCGGCCTGGCAAACCATCCCAACCACATCGCCCTCCTGAATAACCTTGGCATGTGCTGCTATAAAGCCGGTTACTATGGCCTTGCAGAACATTACTACCTCAAAGCGCTGCAAATTGTCCCGGGGTACAAGGTTGTGAGGGTAAACCTGTCGACGCTGTATTATGTAAAGGGTGATTATAAACGGTCGTACGATATGCTTAAAAATCTGCGAGCAGGGAAAAACAAATCTGAAATCCAGAGGAACCGTAAAGCATTGGAAAAACTGATGGGAATGCCTGCCGATTCGGTGAAGGCGGCCAGGCACCGGGAGAAAAAACTTAATAAAGATAAAAAGAATAAAAAGGACCCCAACGGTGTTTAGCCGGCCCGGGGCAGTGAAAACGAGTTTTTCAGCAGAAATGCAGCTCCTTCTGCAATGTTGCTCAGACAGCCTTGCCCGGAATTCAGTAACCCCTTCCATTACTATTTCAGACCGTGCGATCGACTGGAACCGCTTTGTTTCGCTGGTTGCGAGGCATCGCTTGTTCCCCCTGGTCAATCGGGCATTCAAACAAATCAAAGATGTTGTTCCCGCAGCGATTCAGGGTGAAATCGCCATTCAGGCTTCAAAAAACCTGAAACGAATGATGAACCTGGCCGGGGAACTGAAATTACTTCACCGGCTTTTTAGTGCCCATGACCTCGAATTCATAAGCCTTAAAGGCCCGCTGATGGTTCAGCAGGTCTATGGCGATTATTCATACCGACAAACACGTGATCTCGACATTCTCATTGAAGAACAAAATATCGACCGGGCCATCTCCATGTTATCCGGAGCCGGATATTTGCTGAAAGATGAATATTTTTGCCGGCATCCTGAAAAACGGGCACTTTACATGAACAGAGAAAATCATGTCAGGTTCCGGCATCCTGACAAAATGATATTTATCGAACTCCATTGGGCCGTGTCAAAGTATTTTACCACCATCAAAACGGCATCGCTCTTTAAAAACAGCACTGAAATCACCGTTCAGGGCACGCTGTTCAGAACATGCCCGCTGAACGATTATTTCATAATACTGGCCACGCACGGCATTTATCACCGGTACGAACTGCTCTTCTGGCTTTACGACATCGCACACTTGATGTCGTTGCCCGCGATAAATCCCGGTGAAGTACTGGCTCATGCAGGCCGGTTAAACTGCACAACCTCCGTGAAAGTGAGCATGGCGCTCTCAAAGTCGTTGTTTAACCTCAACATCCCTGCGTTTGAACTGCAAAAATCAGATTTGACAAAACGCGAGCAATTTATTCATGATCAGTGCATGATTGCGATCACAGGAGCTGATTCATCAAACCGGGCAGAGAGGTCCGGTGATTTTTTAAATACGCTCAGGCAAGGATATGCCCATCAAAAGTACCTGGTGCTCATGACCGATGACTGGCACAGTAAAAAACGGGTGTTTCTCAACATGCTTATCAAACCTTATGTTTGGGAAAATGACCGGAAAATCCCGAAAAGCAATTTCATTTACCTGATCCTGACCCAGCTTAAATGGATCAAACTTGCCATTTCTTTCAGGTCCAGCCAAAGTCACGACCGGTGAGTTCGCACAACTGCCGGTTACAGGGCTCGAAATAATTCGCCAGCTTTTGGCGCGTCTCAGGTTTCATCGGCGGGTAAACGGGATACTTCTCCTTTTTTGTCAGTTCGACAGGATGTGAAGGGAGACCCAAAAAATGAAATACTACCTGGAATATCTTTCCCGGGTCGGAGAAAAAATCCTCGCTCCGGATGATGAGGATCTGCTCCCTGGAAAAACAGGCATACCATGCAGTCAATTGTTCGGCATACCTGCTGCGGGCAAGGAATGAAAACCGGCGGTACAATAAATCCGAATGGTTCTCATCCTTGAAAAAAGCTTCCTTTCTGCCTCCAAGAATCTCAGATTCAAGGTTGATGCAGTGTTCAAACGTCAATGGAATTCTGCCTTCCCGTTTCATATGCTGATACTGGGAATATGCCCGGTCCACCGGGCTCCGAAGCAAAAGAACAAGCTTTATCCCGGGAAATGTCTGGAAAATCCTTACAGGAACGAGGGGATGAAAAAAATAGTACGGCGACGCTTCCCCGGCAATAAAGGATTCGGCCGGTCTCCGCTGGGTAAAAAAACTGAGATACCAATCCAGTCCCCTTGAAAAATGTTCATCAAAAAAATGCAGTTCCTTGCTTTTAGGTAAAAGGATCCCTGGATGTTCATTTAGTTTATAAAACAGGGAGGATGTACCACATTTCTGTGCCCCGATAATGATGAAATCGGGTCTTTTGATGCTCCCGGGATGCATGGGGCTGCCAATCATGTTTCAAAGGTATAGGACGAAAATTGCTCAAATGCAGCAATTTTACCGGAAACATATTCGATCTCCTCTTTTTTCCATGCAATGTCGTGCCTGCTCTGATGCGGTTCTTTAAAAAGTATTTTCCTGCAGTTTTCGATAAAACCACTGGGTGTTTCCAAATTAAAAAAACTGAACAACCCGGTGATTGATTGATCGGGGGCAGCGATAAATTGTTCATGATGCACATCAAGCCAGTTTTCCGGCTGAATCTGGTGCCGAACCTTTTCAACCTTCTCCATGCGGCCAACGATTCTCTCGATCATACGTTCCATCTTTTCCGGGCCTCCCGGTCTGGTATGGCGGTACAGGGTACTCATCATGTCGAAGGGATTCCTCATCACATGGATGTATTTTACCGGCACGCTAAAACTTGTTCCGGCTAAATCGAGAATATCCGATTTCTTTGACAGCATTTTTGCACTTTTGCTTCCCTTTTTATCCCCGATCACCCTGATGGTGGTGTATCGCCCATTCCATTCGCCGGGAATGGAATAGGAATAATTGTTCCAGGTTCTGCCCCCCTGTGCGTGAAAGAATGAATTCAGCAGGATCATGGAAAAAATCTTCTCCTTCTGATAACCATGTTTGAGCAAGTTACCTACGTGGAGTTCCTGCGAAATTACCACGTTGGGATGCGCATCAAGGATGGAACCCACCATGCTGTGCCCGCTGTATGGATAGCCGATGAACATGCAAAAATATTCCAGGTGGCTTAAAAGGTCCTGGTTCATCTCGATCTCATTCATCTTCTTCAGTCAATTTACTTGTTGCAACTCCTTGCTAACCTTTTTCCGGGGAGAATGGATTATGTTGCCAATTTGTTCCATTCCGCAATCTCATACCCCAGAAAGTCGAAAAGAGCCTCGTTATATGGTTTATAAAACCGTTGCATCTCCTTTGGGTCGCTTTCATTCATCTTTATTCGATAGTCCGTTTTTCTTTTCCAGACAGGGTCGTTGTTCCGGAAATCCCCGATATTTAAAAACCGGCAGATTTTTTGGAGTTCCCTTGCCGGATCGCTGAAATAGTGTTCGGCAATCAGGATCAGCAACTGATCCCTCTGAAAATAGTTCAATATACTTTGAATTTGCGGCAGATAGAGGCTTCTTTCAAAAATATCGAGCGGTCTCTGGCGTCGGATTATATCTGACGGGCAGGAGCGATAATATTCAAACAGGCTTGAAAACCCGATATTGAGAATGCTCACCGGGTTTCTCTGGTTAAACTCATGCGATTGTTTCAGCAGGCGGTGCTGCACGTGCTGCCGCATCGTCCAGTTGGAGAATGCGCGCTGTACAGGTTCGCGGAGCAGAACAATGAGCTTCATCCCCGGGTGATACCTGAAAATTCTTTCATGGCACCCGGTCTCGAACAGGTAGGAAGGCGATTTTTCTCCCTGAACCTTCTCATCTTCAGTGAATACGGAACGATACCAGTCATCACCCATGTCATGGTTATAACTGAAGTACTCAATCTCATAGCCCGGCGTGAATATTTCGGGATGACTTTTCAAATCAGCGATGAGGGAGGTTGTCCCTGACTTGGCAGCGCCAATGATCAGAAAATCAGGAGCCGGTTTTATCATTTTCCTGAAATAAATGAATGGCGTTTTGTAAATGCGTGTACTTCAGCATCCCCACATACCCATTGTACCATTGCTGAAACGCTTTGATATGCAACATGTTATATTGTGATAATTCAAATACCTCCAAAAAATTCCATGGTTTGAACTGCCTGAAATAATGGATGATTTTTGCATCTTCAAGGGCAATATGGTCCCTGGTGAATATTTCACTGGCATTGGTGGGCCTGAAATTGTACCGGGCATCAACCAGTCTGATCCGGTCCTTAAAAAAAAGATTGATGACAAGCTGATCCGCATGAAAGGTGTTTCTTCTCGCCCAAAGCCCGGGATCAATCAAATCGACAAGGCCATTGTAATTCGGTGTATTAATACACTGCCGGTCAATAACCATGAACCCCGAATTTACCGGATTTTCAATAAACAGCCCGGGATCCGGAAAACTTTTCACACTTTCATAGGTATCTGTTCTCCTGCCATTTCCCTGGTACCAGCACGACTCGGCGCTGGCATAAAATGGCTCCTCAAATTCAAAAACTTCCTCCACCGATTTAACGACCAGCATGTCGCTGTCCAAAAACAGAACCTTCTCATATCCCCTGGGGTTGAAAATTTCAAGCGAATAAAACAGCGATGCCAATTTTGCAAACCCTGGAATTTGCAGGCAAAGCTCAGCAACTTTTTCAAGCAGTATTCCGGAAGGCGCCACAAAACGCAGATTCGGGAAAACAGAGAACCTGGATTTGATTTTATCATCCAGACCATGGCAAACAACAATAATATCACCCTTAAACCACCCGTTCGATGTCAGAAACGAATAGATCATGGTCAAGGTCCACTGAACATAATTTTCGGTAGTCACGGTAACCAGGCAATAGTTGCAGGGTTCATTTGTTACCGGGCCGGCAGCATTTTTCACGCTATTTATTTTTTACGAAGTTTACTCTTTGCATTAAATGAAACCAGGATAAAAAATCAAAGTACCATGAATACCAGGATTCAAAGGCTTTCAACATCTCCATTTTCCGGATGGAAGTACGATATACCTGGTCAAAATTCCAGGGTTTGGCCTTCAACAGGAAATGAATGATCCTGGCATCTTCAAATTTAACCTTCCCGGCTTTGAAAATTCCTTCGGCAATTTTCGGCCGGTAATTGTATCGGGCATCCAGAATTTCAATCCGGCGGTTGAAGAATTTATTGATGACCACTTCATCCGTGAACCGGATGCTGCAATTTCGCCAATGGCCGGGATCAAGAAATTCAACCAGTTCTTCATAAATGCCGGGAATCAGCATTTCACCGGAAACAAGCATGAATCCGGAGTTTACCGGGTGTGAAATAATATCATCTCCCGGTGTTGCGTGATCCACCTGAGCGTAATCGGACATTGTCCTCCCCTTCCCTGAATACCACTCGTCGCATGCATAAAAATCCCCGGGCAGGGCAACTAGTTCCTCAAGGTTTTTCATGACAATGACATCGCTGTCGAGAAACAGGATTTTATCATACCGGGAAAATCGGAATATTTCCAGTGAGTAAAAAACAGATTCTGCCTGCGACCGGGAAGGAATATCTGCGGCAAGTTGTTTCAATTTACCCTGTAACAGGGCTGAAGGGGCTTCGATTATAATATTCGGGAATATTGCAAGGCGGGAAACAGTTATTTCAGACAGTTCCTGACCCACAACAATCACATCCCCCTTAAACCATGAATTCGTTTTCAGAAACGAAAATATCATGGTCATGGTCCACTGAATATAATTTTCAGTCGTTGCCGTAACCAGGCAATATTTTTTATCATTCATCATCCGGGGTCTGATTTCAAAAAGTTGTTGAAAAGTTTTGCCGGGATCAGTTTAAAATTGGAATACCCCATCTGGTAAAATTTCTCCACATTGAAAAAATAAAAAGCATATTCAAGCATGCCAAGTTCCTCTTTTTTGCACCGCACCTTATCGGTTTTCGACTGGTTGAACTTTGAAATTTCCGGGTAGCATATCCGTGCAGGGCAATCATATGCGCATGCTGCATTGGCAAAAAGCATGATACGCTCTTTTTGGGGCAGACTTTCGAGAAAATCATCATCATCATTCATATCCATCGGAATAACGACATCATCATACAGATCGAGCGCCCTGGCAACTTTGTCAAGGGTGTTCAGGTTTTTGATGATGCTCGCCCTGATGTTGAACAGCGGGAAATCTTTTCTCAGCATCCTCGCCAGCTCGTCGGAGGTGCAAATGATCACATTCCCCCTGCGGTGATATTTTTCAAGAAATGGCAGATTGCCAGTGTAGATCCCGCTCGAAACATAGTGGTTCGTCAAGGTCAGCGCCAGGCCGATATGATGGTCGTAAAGCATGTTTATCTGCGATTCCTGAAGCGACCTGGACTGATCATAAATCCGTCCGCCATAGAGGGCAGACGGCTCTGTAGTACTCCCGAAAACGGTGCTTACCTGGGAGATGTCGAGATACACAAAATAGAATTGAAGATACCGGAGGATGTTCGCTTTTTGCCCTACCCATCTGCCGGAAACGGAATATTTGAAATTTGGATTTTTGAAAATGCCGTGTTTTTCCTTAAGATCAACAATGTTTTTATAGAGTTCCTTCATCGTTCAGTAAAAGTTTTTATTTCGCAGTGTAAAAATAGTTTTTTCTGATACCGGTCGGCGCCAAAATTTTCATAACCATAAAAAAATTAAATTTGCGGCTGCATTAACAAACCATTCTTCACGGATCAATCGCATATGCCACAGCAATATTTCTACTATAAAGCCTTCGGACTGACATTCAAATCGTGTATGGAACATCCCGGGTTTATAGTTGAAAATGAAACGGCCAGCCCCGACTGTACGATCTCATTTGGGACAGTCCCGCGCAAACTATCCGGATATGGCAGAATCCAGGCAGAGGGTTCAAAGACGGGCGGGCAATTCCTGCTTAAAATTAAAAATGTGGGCAGGTACCTGGTTGCAAACGGCGAATCAATCACTATCGAAAAAGCGCCTGAAGCTACCGACAGGGATGTGCTGCTCTTCCTGTGGGCCTCTGCCATCGGCGCACTCCTTCACCAGCGCGGCATGATCATCATTCATGGCAGTTCGATCAAAACCGGGGAGCATGCTGTTATTTTTTCGGGAACCTCCGGTAGCGGTAAGTCGACGATTGCCTCGGCATTCGTATCTGAAAATGAAGCCCAAATCATATCTGATGATATTTCAGCAATCACGATCGCGGAATCCGGGATCCCGGTGGTGGTTCCCGGCTATCCCCTTATAAAGCTCTGGCGCGACTCCTCCGAAAAGCTTCTGATCGAATGGGACGATACCATGCTTATCCGCGAAAGCGTGAACAAAATGATCGTGAAAATCGGCGACCGTTTTGCAAGTAAAGCAGTTCCGTTAAGCCAGTTTTACCTCCTTTCCTATAAAAACAGCGGCCCTCCGGCAATCAGCGAAATCACCGGTTATAAAAAACTGGAATTGCTTATGGGCAAGATCTTCAGAAAAAAATTTGTCTGGAAAATGGAAGCCGGCCCGGTGGATGTTTTCATGGATGCTTCGGCAATACTCCCGTATGTAAGGGTGTGCACCCTTGAAAGAATGTACGGGATTGCCTATCTGGATGAAACGATCGCCATGATCGAAAACGACCTGAGGCAGGCTGAAATACTTTAATCCCGGATAATGAAAAACCTGGTATGGCTCGCTTCCTATCCCCGTTCCGGAAATACCTGGTTCAGGATTTTTCTCTCGTCTCTGTTTTCGGGAAACCTTCGCGGCAAAAATCTTAACATGCTGGAAGTTGACATGATCGCAAACTCCAGGATGATGTTCGATGAACTTACCGGGTTAAAATCCTCGGAAATGACCATGAAGGAGATCAACAATCTGAGACCATCTGTTTTTAAAATGCTTTCCGATCAGATCAGCGAACCCTGTTATCTCAAAACCCACGACCGCTTTTTTTTGAATGATGACGGGTTGCCTGTTTTCCCGCCTGAGAACTCGATGGGTTGTGTCTATATCATCCGAAACCCGCTTGACGTGGCGGTTTCCAATGTCTTATATTTTAACAGGTTCGTTGACGAGGTTATTTCAAACATGAACTGCCCCGACAATTCAATGCATGTTTCCACCTTTAACCTCTATCCTCTCCTCGAAGAACGGATGGGCACCTGGAGTGAACATGCAGAAAGCTGGCTCCGTTCCGGTAACAGCATACATGTAATGCGTTACGAGGACATGGTAAGAAACCCGTTCGCAACTTTTTCCGCGACGCTTGAATTCCTTGGTCTTCACTTTACAGATGCGGAGATTTTACAGGCTCTCTCCGAAACATCCTTCGAAAACCTGAAAAAATCTGAAACGGAGCACGGGTTTAAAGATAAACTGCAAAGCAGTGACGCTTTTTTCAGGAACGGGAAACCCGGCAGCTGGGAAACTGTTTTGACCGAAGCTCAAATTGAAAGAATTACCAGGGATCACCATGATGTAATGGCCAGGTTCGGATATATCGCATAAGGTTGAAAAAATGACGAAACACAGAGGCGCAGAGGCGCGGAGGCGCGGAGATCAGAAGTTGTTTACATATCTCTTAAACCCTTTTATCAAGACAGGGAGATTAAAATTAACCAGGAAACCAAGTTTTTTATTGGTTAACTTCAGATAGGAAATGATTTGAGCTTCATAAACAGGATGCATGATTTCCGTTGATTTAAGTTCAAGAATAATTTCATTTTCAACAAGAATATCTATTCTGAGTTCCCTCGATAATTCATATCCTTTGTAATTCAATGAAACTGGCACCTGGCGTTTCGCAGTGACATTTCTAAACTCAAATTCTTTCACCAGGCATTGTTCGTAAATTGACTCAAGAAGACCCGGCCCCATGATCTTAAGAACGGTGGTGCACGCGTCGAGAATAACCCCGGAAATTTTATTGTATTCCATTTTTCATGATTTTTGCATTTATCGGTTTTTCATAAAATAGTCGTACAATTGTTCATAACTTCTCTGCGTCTCTGCGTCTCTGCGTCTCTGCGGTTTAATTTCGATGGCCAAATGCAATTTGCAGGAAATTACAAAAATGAATACCTTTACCGTGCAAAATGAACAGTCCTGCGAAACCTGTTTCCGGGGATCAATGAAACTGAAGAGGAAACATAACAGATTCAAACATGGCAATTAATTTAACCTCGGTTATCACCAAAAATGCAGCGATCATCTCCAGTAAAATGGATGATGAAGTGGTGATGATGAGCATTGAAAAAGGAAATTATTACGGGTTGAACCCTGTTGCTGCCGAAATCTGGGAGATGCTCACCGGCCCTTTGTCTGTGCAGACAATCTGCGACCGGCTGATGGAGGATTTTGACGTTGACACTGATCAATGCCTTGCTGAAGTGGTTGCCTATCTTGCGAAACTCGGCAGTGAAGGGTTGATTACTGTGAGCGAATGACAACGAAACCTGCTGGTTGAATGGCCGCTAAAAAAATCACTCTTTCCGATGTTTCCTATTTTATCATCGCTTCCGTTTTTCTCTATTTTTGTCAATTGTTGATTATTTTCATCCCCTTTCGCTGGTATATCCACTGGTTTAAAGATCATCGCAAGGAAAATCATGAGGTGTCCACGTATGAGAAGATACTGGTGGTGCGAAAAGCCCTCCTCCGGGGGCTTCATTACATCCCCTGGGATGGCAAATGCCTGGTCCAGGTTCTCACGGGAAAGTTGCTGCTTAATATGTTCCACCTGCCCGGAACCATCTGTTTTGGGATGACGAAGGGGAATGACAGCCTGAAAGCGCATGCGTGGCTTAAATCAGGAGACCATTTTGTTTCCGGGAAAAAAGGCCATAAAAAGTTTACAGTTGTGCAGGAAATTTCATAACAACAAGAGTTACCATGAGTGCGATTTTCGGCATAATCGATAAGAGCAGACAGCATCTCGACCAAAGCTGGCTGCAGCTGATGAAAGCTGATCTGTCGCATGGAACCCCCGACCGGTCGGCCACATGGAACAATGAAACAACCGCCTTGGGCAACCTGCTGACATTCAACACCCCTGAATCCTTAACTGAAATACTCCCGTTCAACCACGGTGAATCGGGACTGACGATTTGCAGCGATTCACGCATCGACAACCGCGATGATGTTGCCAATCGCCTGGGGATTTCAGCGGCAGCGTTAAAATCGGTTTCCGACAGCGCCCTGATCCTGGAAACCTATCGGAAATGGGAAATGGATTGCCCCGGATGGTTGCGCGGCGATATTGCTTTTGCCGTTTACCATGAACGCGAACACCAGCTTTTCCTGGCAAGGGATCACTTCGGAATGAAGCCGATATACTACTTCGATCATCCACGTTACTTTGTGTTCTCTTCCGAACTTAGGGGCATCCTGGCGCTGCCATTTTTCGAAAAGAACCTTAATACTCCATGGTTGCTTGATTTCCTCATCAATGTCCCCAGGTATGAAAATGACACGTTTTACCAGGGCATCCATACGTTGCCGCCAGGGCATCATCTCCGTCTGAAGGATGGTCAGGTTACCATGCGGAAATACTGGGAGCTGACACTACCGCCTAAACTGATCTTGAAAAATGACCGGGAATACATTGAAGGCTATAAAACACTGTTCAGGCAGGCGGTCACCGCCAGGACAAGGTCGGCATTTCCTGTTGGTTCAGAGTTGAGCGGCGGCCTTGACTCCTCCTCCATTGCCGCCATCGCTCAAAAAAACCTTGCAGTGCAAGGCGATCAGCTGCATGTGTTTGCCAGGGTGTTGTCCGGGCAAAAGAATTTTGCACAGGATAATTCTGAATCGGATGAATCTGCTGAAATCGATATGGTTTGTGACTTCTGCGGAATCCGGAACATCCACAGGATAACGATGGAAGATCAAAAGATCACGGAAAACATCCGGCAGATGATCGATGTGACCCGTGCGCCTTATAACAGCAACTATTCCGCTTACAACCTCAATGTGCATGCTGCCGCCCGATCGGCCGGGGTGCGCACCATTTTATCGGGACACGGAGGCGACCAGATGGTATCCAACCCCGGTTATTTTGTTTACCCCGTATATCTGAAAAATCGCCGGTATTGGAGACTTTTCACCGACATCAGGGCGCAAGGAACAGTTCATGAGCTCGACCTGTTAAAATCATTGAAATACATGCTCAGGGTAAATTCCCGGGATACCAGTCTTACAAAAAAAAAAGTCGAGGTTAAAAAACTCTACAAATTTGGAATTAACCGCGAAATAATTGAGAAATACAGACTTGAAACCATCTATTTACGAAACAGGGAGAGGGCAATCCTGGTTTCGGAAAGCCTGCAAAACCCGATTTTCAAGATCACCGACCGGCATTTGAACGATCGCATCGCAGTTACCTCGGTCATGGCCGGACACGAGCAAATTGAATTCAGGTACCCCATGTTTGATGTTGACCTGATCCAATATTACCTGGCTGTCCCCGATGGGTTGAAACACAAGTTCAGGACCGGCCGGTACCTGCACCGGATGGCCATGGAAGATGAACTCCCATTGCAAATTCAATGGAGAAGCGACAAGCGAACTACCATCAACCCCGGGCTTGATGCGATTTTCACCAATGATTCAGCCGGCATCAAAGCGGCATTTACTAATTTAATGAATGATCCCGGGAATATATTCACCCGGGTTTTTGACCGGGAAATGATCCAAAAACTCACGGTTGACGAGGATCAAAACATTTTTTTGTATAAATCGCTGATCAACAAATTCACTCAATTGATGTTATTTCAAAAAATAATTGAAAAAATTAATTGAAAATTGATTTTTTTTCGTTATTATTGTAGAATCATTTCACAACCGGATTTTAGCTTATAAACAGATGGAAAAGCCTGTCAAAACAAAAAAAGTTTGGAAAGCCCCTGAAATTGAGATCATTAATTCCAAAATGACGCAGGGTGGCTCTCATTCTTGGACTAAAGAAGATGCTCATTATTATGATAGTGGCGGCGGCGGCGGCGGTTATTACTCATAATCATCCGATAACGTAAATTGTGCTGAAGAACCTTATGGGTTTTTGTGGATGTTTGTATAAATGTCATTCAAACGGCAGGAATTGATCTGCTGTTTTATTTTGGGAAATATTCCCCGTTGATGAGTACCCGGAATGAAACTCCATAAAAACGATTACGTCAACCTGGTCAAACTTTTCAAAGAACTCTTCCAGGTCTCAGGCAACAAGGTAATCGTTTCATTTTTACTTCAGATATTAACCGGTTTTACCCAGGGCATCGGGTTGCTCATGCTGATCCCGATGCTCAGCATTGCCGGTGTTTTCAGCAACCAGGCCAAAGGTTCGGAATTTGTTGAGAAGCTCATTGTTTTTTTGCATCGCGCCGGCATCCCGGGCGGGATTGAAGCCATCCTCCTGTTTTACATTGCCATTGTTTCGTTAAATGCCTGGCTGAACAGCTACCAGTCCATCCTGAATGCGAAAATCCAGCATCGCTTTGTCCGTTTTCTCAAAAACCGGTTATACACCGCCATCGGGCACAGCCAGTGGCTGTTTGTTTCACGCCTGCGGATGTCGGATCTTGCGCATGAAATCACCTCTGAAGTTCAACGTTCAGGGCAGGTTATTTTCCAGATACTCAGATATACCAGCATTATAATTTCAATTGTGGTTTACGTGGTGGTTGCATTTTTGCTCTCAGCCAAAATGGCGCTGCTTTCGCTCATCGGGGCATTGGTTCTTCTGGCTTTCGGCATTAAAAAAAACAAATACGCCTATGACCTTGGAAAGTCGAGCCAACGTTCGGTAAAAAAGGTTTACCAGATTGTTCTGGAGCATCTTTCAGGAATGAAAATTGCCAAGAGTTTTGCGCAGGAAGAGCGGTATATCCATGAATTTATCGAATATTCCGAGGAGGTGGAGAAGAAGAAAATTGAGTACGCACAATTATCATCTCGCACTTCCCTCCTCTTCTCCGTCGGAACAGTGACCTTGCTGAGCATCTATGTATACCTGGCCATAAAGGTGGCCGGGTTGCATCCTTCAACATTGCTGGTATTGATCTATATTTTCTCGCGGCTGCTGCCCAAAGTCTCGTCGCTGCAAACTTCCTTTCAGTCCATTCTGCAGTCGCTGCCTGCTTTCACTTCAGTCAGCCAGCTACAGAGCGAATGCGATCGTAACGTTGAAAACCTGAAACGGCCAGAGAATCAGGATAATGCTGATTTTCAATCTGGTCCGGTTATTTTCAGCGATGTTTCATTCAGTTATGGCGCTGAACCTGTGATCGAAAAACTATCCATTCAGATTCCTTCAAACAGCATCCTTTGCATTACCGGGCCATCCGGTTCAGGAAAAACAACCCTGGCCGATCTGCTGCTCGGCCTGTTAAAACCCACCCAGGGAAAAATTTTCATAGACGACCACCTGCTTGACGCCAGAATACTTTACCGGTGGAGAAAAAGCATCGGGTACGTCACACAGGAATCATTCCTGTTCAACGATACCATTCGCAACAACCTGCTGTGGACAAAACCCGGTGTTTCAGAAGAGGAACTTTGGGAGGCATTGAAAAAGGCCTCAGCCGATGAGATGGTGAAAAATTTTGACCTGGGACTTGAAACCGTTGTCGGCGACCGCGGGGCACAAATCTCAGGAGGAGAACGGCAGCGCCTGGCGCTTGCCCGGGCACTGGTTCGCAAACCAGCCATGCTCATACTCGACGAGGCCACCAACGCGCTTGACCGGCAAAACGAATTGAAGATCATCGAAGCGCTTGAGAGGATCAAAGGAACCACCACCATGGTGATCATTTCGCACAGCCATGAGGTTCACCGCATTGCCGACCAGGTAATTCATCTCGAAAACGGGGGAATCAGCCATGTTTGAAAAACCGGTCGCCGACATCTCCATCATCGCTCCCAATTACAACAATGGACGGTTTCTCGCAGGGTTTATCGAAAGCGTTGTAAGTTCTACCATTCTTCCCAGGGAACTGATCATTGTTGACGACGGATCAACGGATGAATCGGCAGCCGTGTTTGAACGGTTTTCCCACATCGGTTTCCTGAAGGTAATCCGGTTTCCGGCACACCGCGGACTGACTGAAGCCCTGAATGCAGGTTTGGAACTTGCATCCGGCAAGTATATCATGCGTGCCGATCCCGACGACACTCTTTTCCCTGAGCGTATCGAACGCCAGTATTCCTACATGGAAACTCACCCGGAAACCGGAGTCGCCGGCTGCAACGTCCTCTATTTTCATTATCAAACCGGGAAAAACATCAATGTTTCAAATTTCCCGGTTGATCACGCTGAGATTTTAAGCGCATACCGGCAGGGAATCAATGGCGTTCAGCACCCTGCCGCCATCATCCGGCGGGCAATTATCGGAGGGCATCGGTATCTGGAAATATTTCCCGGCGAAGATTACGATTTTTTTTCGCGCATTGCCCGGGATGGCCATAAATTTGCAAACCTTCCCGAACCATTATACAGGATGAGGGTTCATCCGGCGAGTTCAACCAGTAACCTCACTTTTCAGACCATTCAAAATATTTTCGCCGTAAGAGACCGGATCTGGGGCACCCGATCCTCGAAAATCCGCATCGTGCGCTATTTTTATTATATTTTTTTTTACCGGAAATACCAGCTGTCTGCAAACTGCATGCTGCGGTACTGTTTCCTGTTTTTTGCGGGCACCTGTTTTCCCGCCAGAGTTTTAAAGCGATTATTCCGGAAATGAAGGTAGGAATCCTGGGTACCCGAGGTATCCCCAATAACTACGGGGGTTTTGAACAGTTTGCAGAGTACTTTTCCTGCAGGCTTGCGCAGCATGGGGCTGAAGTATGGGTTTACAATTCGCACAACCATCCTTACCAGCACCCTGAATGGAACGGGGTGCATATCATTCACTGTTTCGACCCCGAATACATGATTGGCCCTGCAGGCCCTTTTATTTACGACCTCAACTGCATTCTTGACAGCCGTAACCGTCATTTTGATATTATTTTACAATTGGGATATGCCAGCGCTTCCGTCTGGCACCGGTTTCTTCCTGCCGGGGTCAGAATTGTGACCAATATGGACGGGCTGGAGTGGTCCCGTTCGAAATACGGCAGACTAATGAAATCCTTTATCCGGAGAGCAGAACAACTGGCAGTTCACTCCAGCGATTTACTTGTGGCTGACTCACCCCAGATAAAAGATTATTTTCAGAGCACGTATGGCGTCTCATCCTGCCTTATCCCATACGGGGCGGAGATTTTAAAGAAACCCGATGTGACGGTGTTGCAAAATTACGCACTGGAACCGGATTCCTACTTTTTAGCAATTTCAAGGATTCAGAGCGACAACAATACGGAGGCAATCATCAAAGGATTCCTCGAATCGGGGTCGGCCCGGCAGTTGCTGCTTATCGGAAGCATTGACCACAAATACGGAAAATACCTCGACAAAAGATATCATGCAAAGAATATCCGGTTCCTCGGGGGTATTTTTGATGTTCACCTGCTCAACCAACTCCGGTACCATTCACGCCTGTACTTCCATGGACATTCTTCAGGGGGAACCAACCCTTCCCTGCTTGAGGCCATGGCTTCCCGGGCACTTATCTGCGCTCATGACAACCCCTTCAACCGACTGATCCTTGGTTCAGACGCCTGCTATTTTGGTAACGAGCACCACATCGCGGAAATTATCCGGTCCGATCCGGGCAAAACTGAACATGCTCATTTTTTTACAAATAACCTGAATAAAATAAAAACAAGTTACCAATGGAACACGATCACGGATGCTTACCTCGAGGCTTTTAACAGCCTTCTGAAAAAACAGATTGGTTGACAGCAATCATATATTGACTTTATCGCGTTTGAATTAAAATAATTTTGGATATAAACATTTTTTGATTACTTTTGCAGTCCCAAAAAATAATGCGAGATGACAAAGAGAACATACCAGCCTTCGAACAGGAAAAGAAAAAACAAACATGGTTTTCGTGAACGCATGGCTACCGCCAACGGACGTAAAGTATTGGCGGCCAGGAGGGCAAAAGGAAGAAAAAAATTGACTGTTTCCGATGAAAAGTTGGACAAGGAATAATAATTCTTTACTTGATTGACAGGATCAATCCGAATTTTAAGCAATTTTGTACAAAAAAAGAAGATAACATCAGTTTATCTTCTTTTTTTATTTTCACTGGTTTCATGACATCATAAGCACCCGATATGAAAAACACCGATTTCAAAAAACTGTTCCCTTACCTCGCAGCCATCGTGATTTTCCTGGTTATTACCATGGCTTACTTCAGCCCGCTGCTTGAAGGCAAAAAGATCCTCCAGAGCGACATCGTCAACTTCAAGGGAATGTCGAAGGAGATTGTCGACTTCCGTGCAAAAACCGGCCAGGAACCCCTCTGGACGAATTCGATGTTTGGCGGAATGCCCGCTTACCAGATTTCCGCAAACTATACGGCCAACCTCATCGGGTACTTTGATAAAGTGTTGACACTGGGATTGCCGCATCCCGCAAACCTTGTCTTTCTCTATTTCCTCGGGTTTTTCATCCTGCTGCTGGTTATGGGTGTTGACGTGTGGCTATCCGTGGCAGGAGCCATCGCATTTGCCCTCTCCTCCTTCTTCTTCATCATCATCGATGCCGGCCACAACTCACAGGCACACGCAGTCGCCTATATGGCGCCCGTAATGGCCGGTATCATCCTCACCACTAAACGAAAATATTTATGGGGAGGCATCATGACCGCTGTTTTCCTCTCGCTTGAAGTCAAAGCAAACCATCCTCAGATCACTTACTACCTGGCCATGATTGCGATGCTTTACGGTATATTTCATCTGGTACAGGCCATTCGCATCAAAGAACTCACTCCATTTTTAAAGGCGGTGGCCGTTCTGCTTGTTGCGCTAGTTTTCGCCGTGCTCACCAACATCACCAGCCTGTGGGCAACATGGGAGTATGGAAAATATACCATCCGGGGAAAATCCGAGCTTACTTCCGACAAAGGCAACAGAACTTCCGGCTTGGACAAGGACTATGCTACCCAGTGGAGTTATGGCATCGGGGAAACCATGACCCTGCTCATCCCGAATATTTACGGAGGGACAGATCAGCAACTCGACATCAAATCAAATACGGCCAAAGCGCTGAGAGATGCCAACATTCCTGAAGAGACCATCGTTCAGGCCATGGATCAGCATTTGCCAACCTATTGGGGGGCGCAGCCATTTACGTCGGGACCCGTGTATGTCGGCGCCATCGTTTTCTTTTTGTTTGTCCTTGGTCTGCTGATCGTCAAAGGCCCCCTGAAATGGTGGCTTCTCTCCGCCACGATCCTTTCCATCCTCCTCTCCTGGGGGCATAATTTCATGGCATTCACCGAGTTTTTCTTCAGCTATCTGCCGGGATACAATAAATTCAGGGCTGTGACGATGATCCTTGTGATCGCGGAATTCTCCATGCCCCTGCTGGGAATCCTTGCCGTAAAAGAATTCTTTGAAAACAGGAAGAATCCTGCAAAAATGCTGAAACAGCTATATATTGCCGTCGGTATTACCGCCGGAATTGCACTGATTTTTGCGCTGGCACCCGGGATCTTTCTCAGTTTTTCTGTTTCAACCGACACCATGAAGGCCCAGCGGATGGGAATCCCCGAAGGATTGATTCAAGGTTTCCTGCAGGGTATCCGTGATGACCGTAAAAGCCTGGTCGAGGCGGATGCCTGGCGAGCGGCCATATTCATCATCCTGGCAGGGTTCTCCATGTTTGCAGTAGTGTTCTCAAAGAGCAGGAAGGAATATGTCTATATTGCTCTCATGATCCTCTTTGTTGCCGACATGGCATGGGTGAACAAACGCTACCTGAACAACAGCAACTTCACCTCCGCATCCCATGTTGAGAATCCTTTTTCGCCCACCGATGCAGACACTCAGATCCTGCAGGATACCACACCTGACTACAGGGTGCTGAACCTCACCACCGACCCTTTCAGCGATGCGGGAACCTCGTTTTATCACAAATCGATCGGGGGTTACCACGGAGCAAAATTGCGCCGCTACCAGGAACTGATCGATCACAACATCGACAGGGAGATCCAGGTGTTCGCAAAGACAATGCGCAACGACAGTACACCTGTTTTGAACATGCTGAATACAAAATATTTCATTATTCCCGGAAATGACCGCAGGCCAATGGCCTACCCGAATCAAAAAACGCTTGGCAACGCCTGGTTTGTTGGTTCTGTGAACGTAGTCGACAATGCCGATGCCGAAATCCGGGCCATCAGCAACTTCAGTCCCGATAAAGTGGCTGTCGTAAGCAAAGATTTTGCCGGCGACCTGCAATCCTTCACCCCGCTGAAAGACTCCGCCGATTTCATTCATCTTGATGAATATGCAGCGAATGCACTTTCATATCATTACCGCGCCGCAAACAAAGGACTGGCGGTATTCTCCGAGATCTACTATCCCAAAGGCTGGAATGCCTATGTTGACGGCAGGATCACCCCTCATTTTCGTGCCGATTATGTGCTGCGCGCCATGGTACTCCCCGCCGGTGAGCATACGGTCAGATTCAGATTTGAGCCCGTTGTGTTTTCCCTGGGAGAAAAAATATCCCTGGCAAGTTCCATCATCCTGATTGTCATTGTGTTGATCTTTGCCTTCATGGAGTTGTGGAAGGCAATGAAACCACAACCATGAAAAGAGTGCTGATCATCAGTTATTACTGGCCTCCCAGTGGGGGAGCCGGTGTGCAGCGATGGTTGAAGTTTGTAAAATACCTTCGGGATTCAGGATGGGAACCGGTCGTTTACTGCCCCGAAAATCCCGAATACCCCGAAATGGATCGTTCCCTTTTCAAAGACATCCCCGCCAACTTGGAAGTACTGAAACTGCCGATCTGGGAGCCATATCATGTCTATAAAAAACTCCTTGGTCAGAAAAAGGAGGAAAGGATCAATGCCGCTTTCCTCTCGGAAAAAAAAAAGAACCGGTTCCTGGAAAATATTTCAGTCTGGATCCG
>CAIKNA010000092.1 GCA_903828645.1 uncultured Bacteroidales bacterium | reverse complement strand
TAACGTCGCACAAAACAATAACGTCGCACAAAACAATAACGTCGCCCAAAACAATAACGTCGCCCAAAACAATAACGTCGCCCAAAACAATAACGTCGCCCAAAACAATAACGTCGCCCAAAACAATAACGTCGCACAAAACAATAACGTCGCACAAAACAATAACGTCGCACAAAACAATAACGTCGCCCAAAACAATAACGTCGCACAAAACAATAACATCGCACAAAACCCAGGGGCACGGGTGAACCGTGCCCCTACGGTTGGCGACCTTGTTGGCTCATATAAATCATTGGTCGCAAATGGCTGTTTGAAAATTTATAAATCAAAAAATGAAATAATGGGGAAATTATGGCAACGCAATTATTGGGAAAATATCATTCGCAATGATGATTCTTATCAGCGGATTTCAGAATATATTATAAATAATCCGGTAAAATGGACAGACGATAAATTCAATCCTGATCCAGATTGCCATAGGCAACATGGATTTCCTGAATCAAAATGACAAACCAATTTTAAATCGATAATTATGTGCGAAAGATGCGGATGCGGAAACCCCGGTGAATTTAAAATTCACGACCATCAACACACCCATGATCCTCATCATGACAACGATCATGAACACACCCATGAACCCGGCCATGACCATGCCCACGAACATCATGGTCACAGCCACGCACATTCCCATGATCATGGAGCCCAAAAAGTGATCAGTCTGAACATAGACATACTTTCGGAGAACAACCGCCTGGCAGAGCGAAACCGTGGCTATTTTGAAGGGAAAGAGGTTCTTTGCCTGAACATGGTAAGTTCGCCTGGCTCAGGAAAAACAACGATCCTGGAAAAAACCATCCTGGACCTGATTCCTTTGCGCAAAATTTTTGTCATTGAAGGAGACCAGCAAACCTCGCGGGATGCCGAAAGGATTGAAAAATCGGGGGCCCCGGCCATCCAGATCAACACCGGGTCGGGGTGCCATCTCGATGCCAAGATGATCCATCTTGCGCTGAAAAAACTTGAGGTGGACAACCATGCAATCCTCTTTATTGAAAATGTGGGTAATCTTGTCTGCCCTGCCATGTTCGACCTTGGGGAGCAGAAGCGGGTAGTCGTGATCAGCGTGACGGAAGGTGATGACAAGCCGTTGAAATACCCTTATATGTTTCAGACATCCAATCTCTGCATCATCAACAAAACCGACCTGTTGCCCTATGTCGATTTCAATGTTGAAACCGCCATGAATTATGCGCGCCAGCTGAATCCTGATCTTGAATTCATCCGGATGTCGGCAAAAACCGGGGAGGGAATGGCTGAATGGTATAACTGGCTTGGGAAAAATTAACCTCCCCTTCTCCTTCAGGAGAGGGGGCCGGGGGATGAAGTACTTTTTTCCACCAGCTCCCTGACGCAACTGATGGCAAGAGGAACTGCATCCGCCACCTCCGGCGACAGTTCCATCCCCATATCCTGGAAATCCCTCACCGAAATGGCCACGAGGTGGAGTTGTGGAACCTCCCCCAGCAGGATGGCCGAATCAATCAGGTCTTTAAGGCCGATCTCGTGGGCGCTCAGCTGTCGTGGAAAGTCACGGGCATAACGCGGATGCAATACCCTGATATGCCCGGGCGGGTGCTCATCGAGGGAGGCATCAATGATCACAATGGTTTTATAGGATTGGATATACCCCAGCAGATGAAAGCCACCAGTACCACCATCCATCAGGTCGGCACCGGCAATACCTCCCTCCTTCTCAAGTGCGGTTATCACATGGATTCCGACACCCTCATCATTCATCAATAAGTTACCGATCCCGAGAACCAGGATATTGTTTTGCAGTTCAGCCAAAGAGCTTGTTTATCGGATGGTTACTATCTCTTCGGGCACTCTTCCGTTCCGCTGTCGTGGCGCTCAATCACATCTTCTTCGATGAATTTCCAGCCACCGATCATCGAGGAGGTCACCCCGCGGCGCTCAATATAATCATGATAAAATACCAGGTAAACATGCACGATGGCAAAGAGGATGAAACCCCACATCGTCACGTGATGGATTTGCCTTACATGCATGTCTCCCCCGAGAAAAGGCACAACCCATGCAAAGAGTTTCGGCAGGAACGAACGGCTCATGGCCGCATACATCCCAAACCCGGTAAGGCATTGCAACAGGAAGATCAGGAAGGTGATGAAATAGATAAAACTCGCCAGGGAGTTGTGGCCGATGGAATCTATTTTTTTATTGGTCACCTGGAGCACGTCAACTTTAATCACCTCGAGCATCTCTTTCCACTGGCATCGTTTTAAAGGAATGTAATTATACCAGCGCGAAAATTCATTCCCCGTGAATCCCCAGTAGAGGCGAAAGATGAAGTTGAAGAAAAAAAGAAAAGCACTGACAAAATGGATGAACCGCACGGTGCCAAACCAAAAGTTGAAATAGGCTTCAGTGCCCTTCATAAAAGCAGGAGGGTTTCCGATGATGTAACCGGTGACACAGAGCGCGGTGATACACAGCGCATTGACCCAATGGTAGATGCGAACGGGCATCTCCCATACATAAACTTCACGCAAAGGGACAGATCGGTTTCTCATGGCTCAATAGGTTTTCAGGGCATGAATGGTGGTTCCGTTTTCGTCGTATAAATGCACGGCGCAGGCCAGGCATGGGTCAAAGGAGTGAATCGTGCGGAGTACTTCCAGCGGGATTTTCGGGTCGGCTACCGGGGTTCCGATCAGCGATTCTTCGAAAGCCGACCGCTGGCCTTTGAGGTCGCGCGGCGAAGCATTCCAGGTTGTGGGCACGACCAGCTGATAGTTTGCGATCTTCTTATCCTCGATCACGATATAATGTGAAAGGGCACCGCGGGGAGCCTCCACCATGCCGATACCTTTGGCTTTCAGGGGCCATGAATCGGGTTCCCACTTGACATTGTTCTGGGTGCGGGAATCTCCGTTCTTGATGTTGGCCAGGAGTTCCTGGTAAAATTCGAGCGCCCACCCGGTTACCAGTTTGGTCTCAAGACCCCTGGCGGCTGTGCGTCCCAGTGTGGAAAACAACGCGGTAACAGGAACATCGAGCGCTTTCAGGGTACTTTCGATCACCTCTTTATAGTCGGCACGGCCGGAAGCGTAACCAACAAGCATGCGCGACAGGGGGCCGACCTCCATTGGATGTCCTTTCCACCGCGGTGTTTTCACCCAACTGTATTTCTGGGTAAAGTCAAGATGCTCGTATGGTGGTTTGGGCCCGGTATAGTTAAACTTGGTCTCCCCGTCCCAGGGGTGCAACCCTGTTTTGTCTCCTTTTGAATATTCGTACCATGAATTGTTCACGTACTCCTGGACCTGTTCCGGGTCATCGGTTTTCACTTCATGTACTTTGCTCAGGTCCCTCCCTAAAATCGCACCGCGAGGTATCTTAAAGCTTTCGGGGTTGTTGTATCCGTTGGCCGGGAAATCACCGAATGAGAGATAATTGGTCAACCCTCCGCCGATGGCACCCCAGTCTTTGTAGAACGAGGCGATGGCCAGTAAGTCGGGAATGTAAACCTGGTCCACGAAGGTCTTTGCATCCTGGAACAACTGGCCCACAAAAGCAAGCCGTTCGGCATTGATGGCATTTGCCTCATCGATGTTGATGGAGCAGGGAACACCGCCAACCAGGTAATTCGGATGCGGATTTTTTCCGCCGAAAACGGTATGTACCTTCACCAGTTCCTTTTGCCATTCGAGCGCTTCAAGATAATGCGCCACGGCGATGAGGTTTACCTCCGGAGGAAGTTTGTATGCTTTGTGCCCCCAGTATCCATTGGCGAAAATGCCCAACTGGCCGCTCTCCACGAAATTTTTGAATTTTTTCTGGGTATCTGTAAAATAGCCCACGGAACTTTTTGGCCAGGACGATATGCTTTGAGCGATCCGCGAAGCTTCAGAAGGGTTGGCTTTAAGTGCAGAAACCACATCAACCCAGTCAAGGGCGTGCAGTTGGTAAAAATGAACGACATGGTCCTGGATGTATAAGGCATTGGCCATCAGGTTTCGGATGAGTTCCGCGTTGGGAGGCACAGCGATACCCAGTGCGTTTTCGACTGTTCTGACCGATGTAAGTGAATGTGTTGAGGTACAAACGCCGCATACCCGGCCAACAAAAGCCCATGCATCGCGGGGGTCGCGGCCTTTTAAAATGGTCTCAATGCCCCTGACCATAGTGCCTGCACTCCAGGCATCGGTGATTTTCCCGTCGGAAACTTCTATTTCAACCCGCAGGTGACCTTCGATGCGGGTGATGGGATCTATTACGATTCTTTCTGCCATGACTATACCTTTTTCTTGTTTTCGAATTTTGAACCCTCTTCCGGTTCGTTGATTATCTCACTGTGCTTGCGGATGTTGGTTACAATGGCATGTCCGGCAATGCCGACTGCCGTAGCCACGCCGAGACCCAGGCCGATCTTGTCGGCAGTGGTCTCGATCCCGAATCCCGCAACCTCAGGCAGGTGCTGGTAGAATGGGCCATTGTCCCAGAAACCGGCTTCGGCACAGCCGATGCACGGGTGCCCCGACTGAATGGGATAACTCACGCTGTCGTTCCATTTGATGATCCCGCAGGAGTTGTATGTAACGGGACCCTTGCAGCCCATTTTATAGAGACAGTAACCGCGCTTGGCACCCTGGTCGTCGAATGATTCGACAAACAATCCCGCATCAAAATTGGCCCTGCGGTAACAGGTATCATGCACCCTGCGTGAATAAAACGCCTGCGGCCTGCTAAGCCCGTCAAGCTGGGGAATGCGGTCAAACGTAAGTAGATGAACCACGACACCGGCCATCACATCTGCAATGGGGGGACAACCCTGCACATTGATGACTGGCTTGCCGCTGATGACCTTGTGGACCGGTTTTGCTCCCGTCGGGTTGGGACTGGCCGCCTGGACACATCCGGCAGAGGCGCAATTGCCCCATGCAACAACCGCCTTGCAGTTCTTTACCGCCTCCTGGAGAATCTGAAGCGCACTCCGTCCGCCTATGCAGCAATATGCCTCGTTGCCGGTAGGTATTGAACCTTCAACCATTACTATGTACTCGCCGGGATATTTCGCCATGACTGCCTTATAGGCATCTTCAGCCTGAAAGCCCGACGCAGCCATCAGCGTTTCCTGGTAATCAAGAGATATCTTGTTCAGCACGATATCTGCAACAAGCGGATGGGAAGCCCTGATGAAAGACTCGCTGCAACAGGTACATTCCTGGAAATGAAACCAGATCACCGGGAGTCGTGGCTTTGACTCCAGGGCCTTGACGATCTGGCTTACCCCGCTGGCTTCCAACCCCAGGAAGGCCGCCATGGTCGCACAAAATTTAAGGAAATCCCTCCGGGACACTCCGTTCCCCTGGGCTTCCTCATAAAATGTAGGTCTTTGATTCTCCATAAAACGATTGGTTTTAGATAATTTTTGGCGTTTAAATATATGGAAGATTAATAATAAGACAATAATCTGTTATTAATTTATACCAAATCTCAATAAATATAACATGTCGTTCTTTAGATTCTGTTTCCTCCTGCGGGCATTGGCGTAATCCATGAAAGCATCGATTTTTTTCCTCCTCCGCCCCAAACAACCACTACCAATGTTGTATAAAAAAAACTACTTTTGCATAACGGTAAGAAAAATCAAAATCACACTTTTAAACTTGGAGGAAAGCGAATGGAAAATAAGGAAACAAGAGCCCTTGGCATGATAGAAACCAGAGGCTTTACAGCGATGGTCGAAGCATCGGATGCCATGGTAAAGGCGGCAAAAGTGGAACTGGTCGGATATGAAAAAACAGGCGGTGGTTATGTGACTGCAATCGTAAGGGGCGATGTTGCTTCAGTTCGGGCAGCCGTTGACGCAGGAATAAGGGCTGCCGAAAAAGTTGGTGAAATTGTCTCCTCCCATGTCATACCTCGGCCGCATGAAAATGTCGATATCGCTTTACCTCTGGGGGGACAAACAATTAAGAAAGGGAAATAACCATGATTGATTTAAGAACCTATATTTTCCTGGATTCGTTGCAGTTGCAGATGGCATCCTACTTATCAACCGTATCCAGGGGATACCTTCCCGTAGCCGGGCAGGCATGCTGCATCATCGAAATCGCACCCGGAATTGAGATCAACACCCTCACCGACATTGCATTGAAAGCCACGCATGTAACACCTGGCATGCAGATTGTCGAGCGGGCTTATGGCATGCTGGAGGTACATTCCGACAGCCAGGGCGATACCCGGATGGCCGGGGAAGCAGTGTTAAAAGCCATCGATAAAATTGAATACGACAGGATTAAACCCAGGATTCTCACAAGCCAGCTGATCAAAAATGTTGAAGATCATCATGCGCAGCTGATCAACAGGACAAGGATGGGCATGATGCTGCTGAAAGGCGACACCTTGTTCGTACTCGAAGTTGAACCTGCCGGATATGCTTATTATGCAGCAAATGAAGCCGAAAAAGCCGCCCATATCAACATCATTGATGTGATGGGATTTGGCAAGTTCGGAAGAGTTTACATCGGAGGGGAAGAAGCGGAAGTGCTGGAATGTAAAACAATCGTGGAAAAACGCCTGGCCGAGATATCCGGACGGGAAGAATACAAGTAAAACAAATCTGTTCTGAAAATAAAAAATAATTATGAGCGATTATACGTCTGAAGCATTGGGAATGATAGAAACCAGGGGTTTTACAGCTTTAGTGGAAGCATCGGATGCAATGGTAAAAGCTGCCAAAGTTGAATTGGTTGGTTATGAAAAAATCGGCGGCGGGTATGTCACCGCGATCGTGCGCGGGGATGTTGCCTCTGTGAGGGCTGCAGTTGATGCAGGAGTCCAGGCCGCCCAAAAGGTCGGGGAACTTGTTTCCTCACATGTGATCCCAAGACCGCACCAGAATGTCGACAGCGCCCTGCCTTTGGGCCGGGGAAATCAAAAATCGTAAATCGTAAATCGTAAATCGTAAATCGTAAATCGTAAATAAGTATGGTTCTGGCAAAGGTAGTCGGCACAGTCGTTTCCAGTCACAAGGCAGCAAAAATAGAAGGAATTAAATTTTTGCTTCTTGAAAAAATAGACCCTGTGACCATGAAAGGGAAAGGAGATTTTGTCGTTTCCATGGACAGCGTTGGCGCAGGGGTGGGGGAAATTGTTTTTTACGTTTCCGGCAGCAGTGCCAGGTTTACCGGCGTTACCGAGGGAAAACCCTGTGATTCTGCCATTGTTGCCATCGTGGATTATATTGAAAAAGACGGCTCTTACACATACGAGAAAAACAGGTAACTGAAAAATGGTACTTGCTAAAGTTGTCGGGACAATAGTCTGCAGTTCAAGAAATGACGGGATGCAGGGAGCGCACTACCTGCTGGTGGAAAAAACAGATCAGTACTGTGAAAAAAAAGGCGATTTCCTGGTGGCCCTTGATATGATAGGAGCCGGGCATGATGAACTGGTGCTGGTTACGGAAGGAAGCCCTTCAAGAGAAACCCCGCTCACGGCAAACAAACCGGTTGATGCCTTGATTGTGGGGATTGTTGACCTGATAGATGAAGATGACAGCGTTATATACAGAAAGTAATGAGGGATAGGTGGAATTAATGGTTCTGGGTGTACTGGAGTTTAGCAGCATAGCTATCGGAATACAAGCGCTGGATGAAATGGTGAAAATTGCACCGGTCAGCATCATCGAAGCAAGAACGATCTGCCCGGGAAAATACCTGATCGTATTCAGCGGGGATGTGGCTTCTGTTGAATATTCATTTAACAAGGGATACGAAACCGGTAAGAAGTTTATCGTCGACAGTTTGTACCTCCCGATGGTTCATCCGGATGTTGTTCCGGCCATTGGAAAAACCGTTGCCACCGATGACTGGAATGCCATCGGGATCATTGAAACTTTATCGGTGGTATCGGGTATTGAAGCCGCAGACACAGCCGTGAAAACGGGCCATGTTAAAATAATCGAAATACGCCTTGCCATTGGTTTTGGCGGCAAATCATATGTTAAAATGCTGGGAGATCTTGATTCGATGCAAGTGGCGCTTGAGGCCGGAACCGCAAAAGCCCGGTCAAAGGAGTTGCTTTGCATGTCGACACTGATACCACAACCCCACCCCGAAATAAAACCATATTTCCTTTAACCGGCGAATAACCGATGGATAATCTTGAAAAAAACATACGCCAGCTTGTACAGGATGTCATCCGCGATATGAACCTCTATCCTCCAAAAGAGGAGGCAGGTTTAAAAAAAGCAGGGGTGTTTACCGATATCGGCGAAGCCATTCATGCAGCCAGCCTGGCTTTTGGGGAGTTGAATAAACTGACTCTTGAAATACGGAAAAAGATCATCGCAAACATCCGTAAAACAGCTCTTGCAAACAATGAGATCATCTCCCGGATGGCCCACGAAGAAACAGGTCTGGGACGCTGGGAGGACAAAGTCATTAAAAATGAGCTCGGAATCCGTAAAACACCCGGTGTCGAAGATATTGTCTCTGAATCTTTTTCCGACGATGACGGACTGACCCTGGTCGAAAGGGCGCCCTATGGCGTCATCGGGTCGATCACACCAAGCACGAATCCAACCGTTACCATCATCAGCAACAGCATCGGGATGATCGCTGCCGGGAATGCAGTGGTTTTTAATCCGCATCCTTCGGCCAAAAAAGTCTCCGCCTTTCTGATCACGCTTCTCAACCAGGCAATCACCGAAGCAGGCGGACCGGCAAATCTGCTGGCCTGTATCGATGAACCTACCATTGATTCTGCAAAAGCCCTGATGTCTCATCCCGGCATCGCAATCCTGGTGGTCACCGGAGGTCCTGCGGTGGTGAAGGTTGCAATGAACAGCGGGAAAAAGGTGATTGCCGCCGGACCCGGAAATCCACCCTGTGTGGTGGATGAAACTGCCGACCTGGCAAAAGCCGGCAGAGACATTGTGAACGGAGCCGGTTTCGACAACAATGTCATTTGCATCTGTGAAAAGGAAATTATCGTCGTGGCCTCTGTTGCCGACCGGTTAAAGGCAGAGTTGAAGAAAAACGGGGCCTTCGAGCTGAATGCGGAACAGGTTGAAAAAATAACCAGGCTCGTCATCTGCGATCCGGGAGGTCCGGGGAAAGAAGGTGCTGCCGAAAAGAGATACATCGGAAAAAATGCAGATTTTATTGCCCGGGAAATCGGGCTGGAGGTCCCGCCATCCACGAGGCTTTTGCTTTGCGAGGTGGGGCGGGAACATCCGCTCGTGTGGACCGAACAACTTATGCCTGTCATGCCCCTGGTGCGGGTGACCGATGCCGATGCAGCCATTGATCTTGCAGTCGAATGTGAACATGGGTTCAGGCATACTGCCATCATGCATTCGCTCAACATCGCAAAACTTAGCAAGATGGCCAAAGCGATGAATTGTTCGATATTTATCAAAAACGGCCCCAGTTATGCCGGGCTTGGCCATGGTGGCGCGGGCTTTGCCTCATTTACCATTGCAAGTCCTACGGGCGAGGGTGTCACGAGGGCCAGGACCTTCACCAGGGAAAGGCGTTGCACCCTGGTCGATTATTTCAGGATCATTTAAATTGGGATGACAGGGGAACGGTTTCCGGCAGCAGGAAAACCTGGCCTTACGATTAAAATAAACAAATTGACATGAAATTAGGAAGGGTCACCGGCAGGGTGGTCAGCACGAAAAAAGTGGAGTCGTTCGAAGGAGTTAAATTGCTGCTGGTTCAACCGGTTGATGAAAACCTGGTACCCTTCGGCGACCCCCTTGTGGCCTTCGATACGATCAGGTCGGGACCGGGTGACCTGGTCTGTTATGAAACGAGCAAAGAGGCTGGCAGGGTCCTTGAAACAATGATGAACCCATGCGATGCGGCAATTGTTGGAATAGTCGACAACATTTTTCTGGAAAATAAAAGATGATACTGGCAAAAGTTACCGGGAACGTAGTTTCTACTATCAAAGCCTCTGGCTATGAATCAAGAAAGATCCTGATTGTTCAGCCCATCACCCCCGACGGAAAACCGGGCGGGAAATCTTTTCTTGCGGTGGATACCTTACAGGCGGGTGCCGGAGATATCGTTCTGGTGATGGAGGAAGGAGGCTCTGCCAGGCTGATCCTGGGCGAACCGGAAACTTTTACCGTAAAATCTGTGATCGCAGGGATCGTGGATGAAATTCACCATGATTCAAATGTATAAATTGCTTTGAGAAGGTTAAAGAAATACAGACGCATGATAACCGGTCAGGATAAACAAAGCGGGATCAACGCACATGCCCGTGTCGGGAAAGTTGCCATCGGTGCCGATCACGGGTCGTACGATGCGAAGGAGATGCTGAAGCGCTATCTCGAAAGCGCTGGGTATAAAATGGTCGATGTCGGAACAACCAACAGCATTGTGAAGGTTGATTATCCCGATTTTGCAGTGGCCGTGGCCAGGAAAGTGGTGAGCGGGGACTGTGAACGTGGAATCATGCTGGATGCAGCGGGAATAGGTTCATCCATGGTCTGCAATAAAGTTCACGGAATAAGGGCCGCTTTATGCTGGAGTACGAAAACCATCGTCAACAGCCGTGAACACAACAATGCAAACATTCTGACCATGGGCACGGCACAGCATCCGAAAGAGGAGCTTTGCGCCATGGCAAAATTGTGGCTTGAAACAAAATTCGAAGGCGGCAGGCACTGGCCGAGGATAAACAAAATGATGACTATAGAAAGGGAAGGAAAATAGGATGGATCAGAACGAATTAATAGAAAGGATTACCAGGGAAGTGATGCAAAGGCTTAACCAGCAGTCAGATTCCCAGGAAAAAAAGAACCCCGGTATTGCTGCTTCACCGGCTGCATCCCACAGGATATCGGCTTCCGAACTGGCAGGCTATATTGACCATACGCTGTTAAAACCAGAAGCAGTGATTCCGCAATTTGAACAACTTTGTGCCGAAGCGGTAACCTATAAGTTCAAGTCGGTTTGTGTGAATTCTTCCTGGGTTCCTTTCGTTGCCAAAAAACTGCGGGGAACAACTGTCAGGGTATGTTCTGTCATCGGTTTCCCGCTTGGCGAAATGGATACCCGCAGCAAGGCGTTTGAAGCCCGGAATGCCATCGGCAACGGTGCCGTGGAACTGGACATGGTGATAAATGTCGGGGCCCTGAAGTCGGGCAATTTAAAACTGGTCGAAGAAGATATCAGGGCGATTAAACGGGCCTGCAGGACCACAACCATTTTAAAAGTGATCCTGGAAACAGGATTGCTCACCGATGAGGAAAAAATCATCGCCTGTGAAATTTCCAAAAAAGCGGGTGCCGATTTTGTGAAAACAAGCACCGGATTTTCAGGCAGCGGCGCTACGGTGCATGATGTTGCCCTTATGCGCCGGATCGTCGGACCCGGCATGGGGGTAAAAGCAAGCGGAGGCATCAAGACATTTGACCAGGCCGTTGCATTGATCCATGCCGGTGCGAGCAGGCTCGGCTGTGGTGCCAGCGTTGCGGTGGTAACGGGTGCGGAAGCCAAGGGAAATTATTAAATAAAAACAGGTCCTCACCCTGTGATAATAGATTATTCCCTTTTCATGTCAAACGGGAATAGAGCATAATTGCTTACAGACTCTTCCAGTTCAATCCTTTCTTAATACAAAGTATATACGAAGCTTATAGGAAGCTTATACTAAGCTTATAGGAAGCTTATAGGAAGCTTATAGGAAGCTTATAGGAAGCTTATACAAAGCATATACGAAGTCTAAACAAAGATAGAAGCTGATACAAAGACAGAAGCTTACTGAAACAAATACCGACAAGGAATGAGCAAGGCTTTCTGCAATAACATGATCTATAAATGGTATAATTGTGATCAATCAAAAAAAAATTACCTCCAAAAATTTGGTTGTTTGATTTGAATAGTATTAATTTGCATAATTAATACCACTATTAAATATCTCATTTAATACGCCATCTTGAAACCGGAAAAAGATCAGACCACCGAACAGGCCATCCTTGAGACAGCCGAAAAACTTTTCCTTGAAAAGGGATTCGCCCTGACCTCGACGACCGAAATTGCCCGGGTTGCCGGATGCAACCAGGCATTGGTTCATTATTACTTCCGCACCAAAGACCGTTTGTTCGACGCCATTTTCGAAAAGAGCGCCACTGTTTTTATTTCTGCGTTCCTGGATAAAATGGATGACAACATTCCGTTCGAAGAGAAAATTCGGAAGAAGATTGAGACCCATTTCGATATCCTCAGGGCAAATCCGAAACTGCCGTTTCTCTTCTTCAACGAACTGAATACAAATCCCGGGAGGCTCAGTCTGCTGAAAGATAAGACCGGGGGCATGTACAAACCTCTTTTTTCCGCGATAGATGAAGAGTTAAAAGTGGAAATTGAAAAAGGCAGCGTGCGTCCGATGACAGCAATGGACCTGATGTTAACCATCCTTTCCCTGAACCTGGCATTATTTATGTCGGGTCCCGTTCTGCAGGCAATAACCGGGTTGACAGGGACGGAATTTCAAAAACTTATTGAAAACAGAAGGCGCGAACATGTAACTGTTATTTTAAAGAGTCTTCGTCCCTGAGTCTGCAACCCTGATTTAATACATCTATTAAATAGTCACACTAATAATATCCGTTCATCTCTAAGGCTGACACAATCCGGCAGTGTTGACCATCCCCGGCGGATTGTAAAAGACCCTATTTGCTCCTATTTCTTTTTAATAAACAGCCCGTCTTTGATCATGTTTTTCACGGTACCCTTTGCAAAAGTATATGCCAGTTTGTCTGTGCCACCCTCCAGAGTTCCGCTGAGCTGCTGGGACCATTGCTCATCTTTGGATGCCCTGTTGTAGAAATCCACACTGAGTTTAACAACAGTAACCATTTTAGTACCTCCGGCGATCGGAACACTGGCTCCCGCATAGCCTCCGTACATGCCCACTCCCACACCCACACTCACAGTCGGGGTACTCTCGGCATGCCTTTCTGCACCGTTTACTGAATAGACCAGCAGGGCATCAACCTGGAGCGAGTCCGCGATGACAAGGAACGCCTCCCGTGATGCCACATGGGCCTGTTTTACATTCGAGTAAGCCGGTATCGCAACGATTCCCTTGTCGGTCAGAAATTTTACGGTAAAATCTTCGAGTTGTTTCCTGGCAACCGGATCCGATATTTTGGCAAGGACCATCACCTTGCGGTAAGGTTCAGGCTTATAGTCCGATGCTTTCCAGGTGGTTTGCGCCCTGGTGGCACTTTGCACCAATACAACCAGGCAAAAGGCAATCAACAGATGTTTCATCCTCATTTTTTTTATTTCTCCCGGTAAAAGTACAAATAAACAGGATCATGCAATGTATCACACGCAATACTGAGTGACGAGGTCCCAAAACATAACGGCAGAGTTTTTCCGGAAAGCACGATCAGAAAAAAACGGTTTTACAAAACGATTTTACTATTTTTATCCGTTGTTTTTTATGAATAATGAATTGAAGGTGTTTAAATATTGAATATGAACAACTTAAAACTTAATGCGTAAATCTATGAGATCGGTGGTTTTCACATTAATGCTATTTATAGCCGGATGCCCTGCTTCGTTTTCTTCAGACACCATTCAAAATTCAGCCTCCGCGAACGGGAATCAAAAACAGGAGGACAGACCCTCCATCCGTGGAGGAATAGGTGCACAGGGCATGCTTTGTCTTATTTTCCCGACCGACATCAACAAGTATACCCGGGATCTCTATGGCTCGATCAAGGACGAGTTCTTTGGTTTTAACCCGGGAAATGAACCAAAAGAGATGCATTGGGGCTATGGCTATACCATGAAGGCTGACTTCAGGGTACTGAACCTTCTCCAGTTGGAACCCTACAGTGACCATTTTTACGCTTTTCCCCTTCAGGTTTTGTTTGATGAGGCACCCGGAGGTATAGCTGCGAAGCATTCGATTAAGGCTACCTATAAATTCCAGCTATCTTATAATGAAACGGGTGTGTCATTGCTGTACGTTCCGGGATCGAAAAAAAAGAATGCTTTTTTAATCGTCGGAGGCGGAATAGGTTTCATGGAGGGGCGATTCACGGAATCCATATCCGGTTATGAGCAGTTGTACGGGGCTTATACCTACCTTGAAAATACCAGGACATTCAAAGGAACGACCTGGTCCTTTCATGGCACAGTCGGGCTCACCTTTGTCCCCTGGCACTTTCTTGAACTGGAGTTGGTTCTGAATGGAAGATATGCCAGGATCAAAACTCTCACTGATGAGCAGGGGGTTGCCTTTACCAATGCTTACGAGGATCACGAACCTGTTTCACTGAACTTCTCCGGTGCAGATCTGAGGTTCGGGTGTAAGTTTATTTTTCCGTAATGCAAATGAGAAAAATAAATTTCAGTTCTGTTTCAGATATGGTTCAGGATGGATTCAGCCCGGAAAAATTTAAAAAGCGGACAAAAAGGAGACAGTGTCAATAAAAACGCCTGTAATAACTTATTTACAGGCGTTTATCATTACTATTTGTGACTCCGATGACATCATCAACCTTAACCTGGGGAATACCGATGATGAATTTTACGACTTGCAGCTAACACCGGATGATAAAGCCATCCTTGCAGGATTTACAGTATCACAGGGTGATTTATTCTATCATCTGCTCCTCATGAAATTTGATGCGTTTTGATCTGCCCTCATCTTTTTCTGCCGGGGTTTATTTTATCAGGATCAAAGAATCACTGAACCGACACGAATTCACAAAGTTGATTGTGATCAATTAGCAGGATAGATTAATCGATCAAAACCCCTGCCCTATCCCAATATAGAAGCCATAATCTTTACGTCCCTTGGCTGCTTCAAGTTTTAACCTGATGTTACGATAGGGAATGATGTTGATATAGAGTCTAAGACCTGTGAAATTTAGCCATGCCGATTGTCCGAAAACATTGTAAGTAGTGAATATCTTACCAGTTCCAATATAGCCTCCGAGGGCAATATACTTCCATAAATCGTATCGAATTTCCGTTTGGGCTGAGAGTTCTGAAAAATTCACATACTTGCCCCCAGTATAACCGGTGGCATTGTCACCACGGCAATAGTTGGCATAAACGCGATAGGGTAAATCTCCCCAACTTGATTGAAAATAGAAATGCCAGGCAAGGATTAACCTGTTGTTTTGTTTCATCAGGTTGTGATAACCGTTAAACCATCCTGAAACAACTGAATAATCTTTAGAATTCAGGAATATCTTGTTGGAATATTGAAAGTTTACACTTGCATAGTACCCTCTTGTTGACCAGAAAATGTTGTCGCGATTATCCCACACAAATGTAGGGACAACCACTGCCTGGGTGATTTTACCAAGAGGAAGACCCGACTGGTTCAGGATAGCTTCACTGGTTGAATCCGATCCCTGAAGATTCGACTGGGTATAACGAAATTCTAGGCCACCATATACTCCTTTATATATTTTTCTGAAGCATGTCACAACAACATCCATCTCTTTCTGCTGACTCCAGACATAGTTTGAATCATTATTTGGAATGATGGCTTTATCCTGACCGATGCCATAGAATTTCAGTTGCAAGTCTCCATATCCAATGGTGATAAACGCCCTCCATTTATTCTGATTCCAGTAAATGCTTTGTTTCAGCGCTGCTACCCAACTTCCGTAAAAATCAAAATAGAACAGCACTGCCGTTGAGGATGGTGGTGAAATGCTGTCCGATTTGTTTATATTGTAAACAACCATAGGCAGCACTGCGAAACCAAGCTTTTGTGAAGAGCCAAAGGTCGGCCCGGGTACAATGGTGAAATTAACATTCTTGTTGACCCTTTTAAGTGTCTTTTCTCTAAGTACATGACAAAATTTTAATACAATTTGCAAGATCATTTATTGACAAGGGGTTCAGCAGTGAATAGGCCAAAAAAATCAACCCAAACTTGAACAAGCTAAAGGCCTTGCGACCATGTTTTTTGATCTCGATAGGATG
>CAIKNA010000091.1 GCA_903828645.1 uncultured Bacteroidales bacterium | reverse complement strand
AATCGTAGCGGCCCCGCTGAACGTATAAATTTTGTTGCCGCTGATATCCAGTGGATTTGGCGTGCTCGCCGTGTTCGTATAGATCCCGGTGATCGTTGCAGTTCCGCTGCCTGCTGATAAATTACTGATTACGTTGTTCTGGTATACCTTGTTTCCTGCTCCACTGGCAATATCTGTTATTCCGCGAAGGGTAAAAGCTGCTGTCGAAGGAGTGCTTAAATTGCTGATCGTATTTCCATTTGCGGTAATATTTGCTGGTGAAGCCAAGTAAATGCCATACATTGTGGATGAAGAACCAATAACATTCGTTGAGAGGTTAGTTATGGTATTGGTCGAAATTGTGCATGTTATTGCCGTACCAACGTCAATGCCATAAAACGGTCCACTTCCGCTCCTGGCAATGTTGTTGATAGTGTTGTTGCTCGCAGACAAAGTTGTAGCTCCACCAGTATAAATGCCATAAAGGTTCCCCGTTGTGGCAGTAGCAATGTTTCTGATGGTATTCCCATTCATGTTGATGGTATTTGACCCGGCAGTTGTAGCACTATTTATTCCGGAAAAATCACCTAAAGAGTTGAGTGAAATATCAGAGATGAAATTGTTGTTGATATTGCAGGCAGATGCAGCGGTTGGTAAGGCTAACAAGTAAATACCCTGGAATGCTCCTGCAAAGGTACTTCCTGATAATGTTAATATTCCACTCCCCGAATTACTAGCATAGCCAATCGTATTACCCGTTATTTGAATATTGTCGCCATAGGTTGCATTAGCAAAATAAATACCGGTCATGGTTCCTGCTCCAATTGCAGTATATGTTCGGGTTGCAGTTTGGTAAATCTTATTGTTGGTAATGGACCAGCCGGTGTTCCCAGTTAGGGCATAAACACCGGCAGATCCCCCATTTAAGAAAAAATCATAAATTTCACAATTGGTGATGGTAATATTGCTGTTGGCGATAGCTGCACTTGTAGTAGTTCCATTTCCGTAAATGCCCTTTGAAGGCAGATTGGCACTTGCAGGCCCTATCTTGCAATTTGAGATTGTAATATTATCATTCCCCGTGGTTGTCCCGGTGCTGATAAAAATGTTTCCGCCATTTGTGCCAAGACCCATCGATCCAGATCCAAGGATAGAACAGTTGATAATATTGTTATTGGAAGCATCTGCCTTCAGCCGGATTGTCGAAGTGCCGGAAGTGGCAGAGCTATTTGTATTACTGATGGTAAGGTCAATTAAAGACCCAGTCCCAAGTACACTCCCGTTTATTGTAACAAAATCGGCACCATTTAAATCAATCAGCGGAGAAGCGAGATTTCCCGTAATGCTCAGCCCCGTAATCGTAGGATACATCAGCACAGAGGTGTAAGAAGCCGAACCTGACCCGCTTGCATTCAGCACTGCGGTAGCGGCCTCAGTGGTGTTTCCATGGATAAGAATAGTGAGGACTCCAGTATGTGTGCCTGCATTGATCGCATCAAAAGCAGCCTTCAGGGTACTGTAGCAGGCATCCAGGGTTCCGCCCGTGGCGGTCACTTCAACGGCACAATCCTCCCCAAGGGCAAAATAATTCGGAGCAACAAGTGTTGTAAAACCAGTTGTGTTGGTGTAGTTCGGCACACTGGCCGTCGTTGCATTGCTGGTATTGATCCCCGATTCATTTTTCAGCATCACCACCGGCCCGGTGATGGGAAATCCTGTTGCATCAAGGGTTACGAAATAGGTGAACGAACTTCCACCGCTTTGAGAAATGGCCCAGTAGCGGTTGCCCAGCGGCACAATGGAACCGGGCATGGTGCCAGGCTGCGGTAATTCAATCTGCTCGGTTGTGACAATGCTGGTCCCGGTGAGGGCAGTGTAATTGAAGGAGAGCGGCCGGTAAAATCCCCCCTTGCCAATGGGGAAGGTTTTTGAACCGGTTGCGGTGTAGGTTTGCGCGAGAATCCCGTTGATGTATGAAGCAGCCGATGCGGTCGCGATTGAACCGGTGGAGGTGATGGTAACTTTATTGCTTCCGGTGGTGATCAGCCCTTTGGTCAGGGTAAGTGTTTGATTGATGGTGATATCATTCGCCAGCAGGACATTTCCAGAAGTGGCTTTGGTAACAATCATAAAATCAAAGGTTTCACCCCCCGATTTGGTTATTGTCTGATCGCCGGTTGCGCCGTTGAAAAACACCGCCCTGCCATTTGGGACAAATGTGCCTGTCGTGTGGGTCCAGTTGCCGCCGACCTTGATGTCTCCTCCGCTTAAATTGGAAAGGGAGAGGTTCCCGGCCATGGAAAAGTTCCGGCCCACGATAAGTGGGAGAGTCATGTCATCAGAACCCCAATCCATGTAGATGCTTGATCCGGTTTCAATGATAAGATCCCTTGCCAGGTTAAGAACCGTTCCTCTCAGGCTCGTCCCCCCGGGATCAAGTGAAGTATTTTTGCTGATCTGGACATCATTTGGGTACCCAAAACCACTGGATGTCATCCATTCAGGCCCGCGGGCCGGGGTGCCGGTACAGTTGTACTGCAACAACGACGAGGGTCCGTAAGCCGGGGAATTGACGATGGTATACCCGTTTTCCAGTTGCAGGGTGCCGTTGATGGTGGTCAGCCCCGCGCCCACGTCGAAGGTTGTTGAAACCGCAAGTCCTTTGTCAACTTTGACCATTACATTGGCATCCGTAACCAATGTGCCGCCTAAGGCGGATGTAACTGTCTTATTGCTTTGAATGAACAAAACGCTTCCTGCTGAACCGGTGATATGCCTGACTCCTCCCGACACCAGGAGGTTGCCCCCCGCGTTTCCCGCGAGGTAAAGGGTTCTGCCATTCAGGTCGAGCAATCCATTGCCCATCAGTTGCAACTGGTCGCCAATACCTGTACCGTTACCATCAATGGAGACATCGGTAAGCGCCCCGGCGGCATTGCTAAGCAGGAGGTTGGCGCTGGGGTTTGTCAGGATCAGGTAACTGAATTTCTCCGTTCCGCTGCCGACTACAGAGATTGTTTGGACTGATGAACCAATAAACCAAACCGCCCGGCCATTTGGGGTGAAGGTTGCATTGGTATATCGGTTCCAGTTACCGCCAACCTTAACATCGCCACCGGCAGCGGTACTCAGGGCCAGGGAATATCCGGAACCTGAAGAAGTCCCGATTGTCAGGTTGCCGTTGCACTGCTGAAAAAAGGTGTTGTTGCTGAAACTCAAGCCGGAATTGTTAACGGATGCTGTGCCGATCTGCACATTCTGGGGAATCCCCTGGCCGGAGGTAAGGTTTGCAAACCACTCGCTTGCCACAATGAACACTGAACCGGTGTTATAAACCAGGGTCGAATTTAGCCCGTAATATGGCGCATTGATATCGACCGAACCATAGGCGTTGATCTGGAAATTATTGTTAACCGTTGATGAGCTTCCAAAATTAATTTTCGTGTTGGTAGTTACATTGAAAAAGCCGACAGTTCCGGCCACGACATGGATTGCGGTACCGGAATAGGTAACCGTGCTGGCCCCGGAACCGTTCGCCCACGTTCCATTGTTGGTCAGGGTTGTTCCCGAAACATCACTGCTGATGGTCAGATTCCTGGCAGAAGCGTCACTCGAGGTAAAGGTTTTCCCGGAATTTATAGTCAATGAACTGACAATCGCATCCTGGTTGAGCGTAACATTCGCCGCGATGGTGACGGGCCCCATGTTTTCAGACACGGGTGGCACCTGGTTGACGTTCCATGTCCCGGCCGTGCTCCAGTTGCCATTTGAAGTTGCGATCCAGGTGCCGTTTACCTGGTAGCTGTAATTGCTTCCTCCATTGTTAAACAGGTTAATCGTGTATAGATCGGCATCAGCATTGCTTATGGTCAGTCCGCTGCCCGAAGTAAAAAAGTAATAGGTAACAATCGTGCCTGGTTTGTTTATAGCCGCAGGAATGTCAAAATAATAATCACTCCCGGTTCCCGAGTAGGTAAGCTGGGCAATGGTTGCACTTCCAAACCCACCGCCGGAATGGTACCGCACATAGGCAGCCTGGCCGGTACTGATGGTGCTCGACATTGTTACCGTAACACGTTGCGTAAGCCCTGGATAAACGGAGGAGGAGGTTGGTGGTGTATGTGAATTTAATGTCCTGACGGCTCCCTGGACCTGAAAGAAAATAAAGGTTCCTGTTGGATTTGTACCTGCATTCAGCGTTTTAAAAACGTAATTATCTGTTGTGTTATTTGCATAATAGGTCATTGACCCACTTGTGGTACATGAGGTATTTAAACTATATTTCGTGTTGGGTATCACGCCAACATCCGACCCGGGTGTAATTGTCAAATGTTGTATCGTTCCACCCCAGTCAACGCCGAACCGCCAGTACTGTGTTCCGGTCCCGTTTGAAACAGTAGTCAAACCATACGTGCCAGATCCTGCGGCCCCGGTAATTAATGAAAAATATTTAAAATCGGTATTTGCTGTTGTTGGACAGGAACCGCCACCCCAGCCTGATGAAAACCCGGTTCCGACAATTGCATTCTGTGAAAATCCCTCCTGCCCTGCTATAATAAGCAAAAAGATCACCAACCCAAACCAAATATTTTGCCCCATCACCTTCATGCAATCCCTCCTGGTTTAAAATGTGAAGTGGCAATGTAAAATGCCTGGTAATTTCCTCCCCAAACCCCCTCAAACCCCGCTGCCAGCGGGCATAGCACGAGCCGGGACGCGTATTTTGGCCCTAAGCATAATACACCCTCGCGCGCTTTATTATCCATAATTAAATATTGATAATCAGCTCGTTAACTTT
>CAIKNA010000090.1 GCA_903828645.1 uncultured Bacteroidales bacterium | reverse complement strand
TGAACTTTCGCTCATGCAGATGTGCGCCCCGATGATCCGTCAGGAGGCGCAGCAGCCGGTGACCCCGGCAACCATAAACATGCCGCCTGCCCCACCGAAACCTGCGTCAATTCCCGGTCCGGGACCATTGCCTGTCAGCGGAGAAAATACACAGCATAAAACATCCAGTTTAGAAACCCCGGCACACAGCATCATTCATCCTGCAGAAAGCGTGAAGCACCAGGAATCACCTGAATCTCTTACGACATCACTCCCTAAAAAACCGGTGGAAACAGTAAAAATGCGGGATATTAAACACGATTTTACAAGCACAACCTCCATCAAAAAACCTTCCCCGAAAACGGAAAATGAGGTATTAACCAGTGAAGAAGACCTGGCCCGCTACGAAATTGCCACCCCGTTTACACAGTCGGAGCTGATCCGTTACTGGGATGAATTTGCCGACAAGTTGAAAAATGATTCACCGCACCTCCATTCCACACTGAAAACCTCCCGTCCGGTTCTTCAGGAAGAATGGACAATTGTCTTCACACTCGACAACAAAGTTCTTGATGATGAACTCACACTGCACAAAACGGAGATGATGGAATTTTTACGCTCAAATCTGAACAACTTCAAGCTCCAGTTGCAAACCACCATCGCCGAAACACAGAAAAACCTGAAGCCCTATACGGATAAAGAAAAATTCGAACGGATGTCAGCTAAAAATCCTGTATTGCGAACACTCAGGGAGGAACTTGACCTGGAAATCGAATATTGATAAGGGTGACACGTGACACGTCATAGGTGAGGGAGCCTGGAATTTTTTATGTTTTTTGAAATGGCAGCAGGTACCAGGAGTGTTTTTTGCATCGGGGAGAGTGTCCTGGACATTATTTTTCAGGATAATTTGCCAATTGCGGCAAAACCCGGCGGGTCGATGCTCAATTCGGCTATATCACTTGGCAGGGCAGGAATACCGGTTGGTTTCATCAGTGATTTCGGAGAAGACCATGCCGGTGATCTGATTCATTCATTTTTGTTGCAAAACAGCGTTTCAACAGAGTACATCAGCCGGTATTCCAATGGAAAGACCGCATTGTCCTTAGCTTTTCTTGATCACCAGCAAAATGCCGACTATTCATTTTACAAGATTTTTCCGGAAGAGCGGCTCTCACAACAATTGCCTTTCTTACAACCCGGAGACATTGTCCTTTTCGGATCCTTTTATGCGCTGACCGGCCCGATTCGCATTAAATTAATGGAGTTCGTGCGAATGGCAAAATCCAACGGGGCCTTTATCCTGTATGATCCAAACTTCAGGACCGCACATCTCGGCGAATTGAACACCCTGATGCCATGGATCATTGAAAATATCGGAATGGCAGACCTGGTAAGGGGTTCGGATGAAGATTTCAGAAATATTTTCGGTGTTTCCGATGCAACCCGCGCATTTAACCATGTCAACGCGGCTGGTTGTCCAATATTGATTTACACAAAGAACAGCCAGTGTGTTGAAATGATCGGGAACGGACATTCTCATTCATACCAGGTACCCGGAATACAAGTAGTAAGTACCATCGGTGCAGGTGATGCATTCAACGCGGGGATTATCTATGCATTGTTAAAAAGCAAAGGAAATGAAAAGGGAATTCCTGAAAGCTTGTGGGAAAGTATGATCACTCACGGAATCAGGTTTTCTGCAGATGTTTGCCGGAGCATTGACAATTATATTTCTGTTGATCTTGGTAACATTCTACAAATAGCGATTTGACATGGTCCGTGGAATTTACACCATCGTGCTGTTGATCCTTTCCAATGTGTTTATGACCCTGGCATGGTATGGTCATCTGAAATTCAAGGAGATGAGTTGGTTTCAGAATCTCGGGTTGGTCAGCATCGTACTGCTGAGCTGGGGGATCGCCCTGTTCGAATACTTTTTCCAGGTGCCTGCCAACCGGATCGGTTATGATGCATTCGGAGGGCCATTCTCCCTGATTGAACTGAAAGTGATCCAGGAGGTGATCACCCTTCTTGTTTTTACCTTATTCACGATTTTGTTTTTCAGGACAGAGACTTTTCGTGTGAATCATTTTATCGGATTTTTCTTTTTAATTTTAGCTGTATATTTTATTTTCAAAAAATAACCCATGAAGGCAACCAGAAAATCGATTGATGCGTTTCTTTCGTCACGTAAGATCGCGATTGCAGGTGTTTCCAGGGATCCCAAAAAATTCGGGCACCAGGTTTTCAAGCAACTCAAAGAAAAGGGATTTGAAGTTTATCCCATCAATCCCAACACCGACAGCCTTGCAGGAACACCTTGTTTCCGGAGCGTAAGTTCATTGCCCCTGCATGTCCATAACCTGTTGATCATAACCCCGAAAAAACAGACCAGGGATGTTGTGGCCGAGGCCATGTCTAAGGGAATAGACAATATCTGGATCCAGCAAATGTCGGACACCCCCGAGGCCATTGAATTGACAAAAGCCCACACGGTCAACCTGGTTACCGGCGCCTGCATCCTGATGCACACGGATCCTGTCACAGGAATTCATAAATTTCATCGCAGCCTGGCAAGACTTTTCGGTTTTTATCCGAAATGACGGGAGTCACGATTTACGAATTTCGATTATGGTTACAATAGGGTTTTGTGATTGAATTTACCCGGATCATTCTATCCCGCAATCGAAAATCGTAAATCGTAAATCGTAAATCGTAAATCGTAAATCGTAAATCGTAAATCGTAAATCGTAAATTACATAGTGTTTCTGTGTGACGAATAATGATTCAACGTAAACGTCAGGAAGAGGACGAGTCCTGAGGCTGCGATCCCGGAGCATACAAGGAAAGCACTCTGAATGGAGAAGAATTGGGAAATAACTCCTGTAAGGATCATTCCGAGGCCCATGCCGATATCTACTGAAATAAACAGGGTTGAACTTGCCGCTCCCCTTCTTGAGGAGGGAACCATGTTGTTCGTCATGGTTTGGAATGTCGGGAACACAACACCATTGCCAAATCCAAGGACCAGGGCTGCCACATAGAATCCGGACTGGTTTTGACATAATGCGAGAAGCGGAAAACCTATGATCAGCAATGAAAGGCAGATGATGATGATCCGGCGGGGGCCATTACGGTCAAGTGCCTTTCCGATGGCAAACCTCGAACTAATAATTCCAAGCGCATAAATAAGGAAAAAGCCTGAAGGATTCTTTATCCCGATTTTGTGGCCGAAAAGTGCAACGAAGGAGATCAGTCCGCCGTAGGTTAGCATGATGATCAATAGATTGATGGAAGGGATGATTGTTTTAGTTTCAACCAGGTTTTTCCATTTGAATTCAAGAGTGGCTTTTGGCTGGTAATATGCAGGGTAATGGATGGCTGCAGCAAGGCCCATACTCACAAAACTGATGAGGCAACCAGCCAGGAACATAGCTGTATAGCCACCATGTTGAAAGATAATTGTCCCGATCATAGGTCCGAGCGCCATCCCTCCGGTTGTTGAAACCCCAAAATACCCGAAGCCTTGTCCCCGTTTACCTTCAGGAATAATGTCTCCTGCAATTGTAGAATTGGAAGTTGTTGTCAATCCCCATGTCAAACCATGCAGAAAACGGAAAACGATCATCATCAGTATGGAAGTTGCAAAGAGGTACCCGTTAAAAGTGAGGGCATAAATCAGGAGCGATACCAGGAATATCGATTTCCGGCCGAATTTATCCAGGGAGAATCCACAAAATGGCCGGATCAGGATCGCGGCTATAACGTAACTGGCCATAACAAGGCCAACCATGCTTTCAGGTGCATGAAGTTCACTGGATATATAGACAGGAAGTGTTGAAATAAGGGAATAATAGGCGCAACACATTAAAAAGTTGGAGAGGGTGAGTAAAGTAAAGTCCCGGTTCCATACTTTTTCATTCATGACAGCTGGTGATAAATAGTAAGGTTGAGGTAACCGGGTGCAATAGCTGGTGCAAAATTAGAAAATTAACGTCAGAATCATTGTCAGGATATTAGGATGTCTGAAAAATGTTTTTACCTTTGCACCCTCAAATGAGGGAGCATAGCTCAGCCGGTTCAGAGCATCTGCCTTACAAGCAGAGGGTCACAGGTTCGAATCCTGTTGCTCCCACCAACAAAGACAAGGGTTTCAGACGATTTCAGTTTGAAACCCTTTTTCATTTGCACACGATTTGCATATTTCGGGGCTCAAAAATCCATAGTTTTGGAACAGAGGATCAAGGAATATTTTCCGGATCCTAAATGAAAATATCAGTGTATTGGACCATTTTACGATAACACAATTTTTATCCAGACAACCAATCAATATTTGAAAAGTATTACAGATTAATTGAAACGGGGAATTAAGGTAACGAACTATTATGCTGGACATTCCTAGAGCATTTTCATCAGGATCTTCGTCATTACTGCTCCTCCTCATTCGGTGGAAACTGTAAACTCCTTGAGGTTAGCAGAAATTCCCATCACTTCAGCAGAAGATAATCCAAGCGACTTTGAGTTTGCCGAAGAATCGATAAATGGCGGGACATCTTTCTGAGCAATCCCAAGCTGACCGGCAACCACAACCATTTCACGAAGGTCGCTCCGGGAAGTCCGGGTGTCGATCTTTCCCAGTTTTGTATTCAGTTTCTTTACTTCATCGACTGTCAGTTTGGATGTTTTGCGAATATCTGCAAGCGAATCTTCCAGTTTTGTGTTGCCTTTGATGATTCCGACCACGGCAGCGCCGAACCCGATAACTCCCACGGTGATCATTTGTAGCACCTGCTGATATTTATTGGCTTGATCGGCAAGTTTTGAAAAGGCGCCACCGGTCTGGTTTATTTCTCCCCGCAGGTCTTTTAGCCTGCCATTCACTTTCTGAAATTCCCTCTCCTTTTCGCCAAATTCCTTGGAATTCACATTCAATTGGCGAAGTTCAGCATTCAGTTTTCTGGCTTCGGCCTCCAATTGCTTGAGAGTGGCATTCGCTTTTTCACCGTTAAAAATGACGGTGGCTGTGGAAGTTTCGTTTTTAGCCATTACCTATTGATTTATCGGATACGTTCTCGGTAATAGCGATCACACCTCTATGGCCATACTCTTTGGCAAATATTTCGCTGAGCTTCATCACTTCGGCATGAAATGTTTTGGAGTACCATTTCTTCGGTCTCCTCCGATTTCCAAGCATTTTCCCGGAAAGTCTGCGTGATGTAGCAGATTCTTTCACATCACCGATCTTAACACCTTTGCCGACGCCCATTTCGACAAAGCGACCGTAATACTCAAAAAGCAGGGTGATTTTCAGCACATTTCCTTGTGCTGATGCCAGAACATTGTATTGAAAGCTTTGGAGAAGTGCGCCGGAATCGCCCACCTTATTGATGGCGAGCTTCTTTTTCCATTTGATAATGGTGATCTTAGCCCAGGCCTGGGCTATTTCACGTTCGGGAAGTTTGGGTTGGGAGGGGCTTTCATTCAGCAAAGAAAAGCACAATGCTATGTATGGTAAAGGACACAATAAAATCCAAAATATTAGCTGGTAAGTTATTAACTTGATGCCACTAAGCCTGTTTAAAGTTGCTGGCACCCTGTTTCCTTGCTACATTGTTCTAAAAGTATTGGCCACTATTAAATACCGGTCAAAAGTAACACTGCTAGGTCGTGCTTCGT
>CAIKNA010000089.1 GCA_903828645.1 uncultured Bacteroidales bacterium | reverse complement strand
TTTCTGGCCTGAATGGGCCGTCATGTTTTCCATTGGAGGGGTTGTTTGGGAGGGATTAAAGCAGATATAAGCCATTGGCTGGTAGTTATGGGGGAAAACGACCGACTGAATGCCATAGGTATTTCCACCATTCACGTCGATAACCGACCATGGGTTGAAAGTCAGGGAAAAGTCATCGACCGTTTCAAAATCCAGGGACATATAGGTTGCATAACCATTCACCGTGATGTAGCCTGTTTTGGTAATAGAATCGCCGGCAGATCCGTTACTCACTTTCAGGCTTACCGGGAAGGTTCCCGCGGCAAGGTACCGGATGCCAGAAGGGTTTTGCAGGGAAGATCCGGAAGGTGTCCCTCCGGGGAATTTCCAATTCCAGGTTACAGGCATACCGGAAGACTGATCGGTAAAATTGACGGTATCCCCTATCCGCAATGACATTTTATCGGAGGTAAAATCTGCTGAAAGGGTAGAGGGCGCCTGGGGTTTAACTTCCAGATCATCGATCATCATCAGGATATGGTCGTTTGAAACACAATTGATGGCTACATAGACTTTTTGATTGTTGAAATTTGAGAGGTTAAAGGTTTTCTTGGTCCAGGCGAGGGTTGTCTGCAAAGCCTGGCTTCCCGAAATGACCGTAAAACTTGCAGGGAGAGAGTCGGTGACAGAAACAGCCACCGTATAGTTATCCAGGCCATATGTATCTGTGTATGATTTAACCCAGAAAGAGAAACTGCCATTGACACCAAGCTGAATCCGGGGAGAGATGAACCAGTCGTTGTTTGCCGGAGGATTGGATGAAAAACATGCACCAAAACGCTGGCCTGAATGCGGCTGAATGGTCTGAACAGAGGCCATGGATGGTGTAACCTGTGCCGGGTTGAAACTCAGGAAGGCCATGGGGGCAGCCTGATGCGGAAATGAATGACCCGGAATGCTGTATGTATCATGTTTATCCACATCATTCACGGTCCAGTTGTTGAAAGTGAGTGAAAAATCGGGTACGTTTTCGAAATCCATCACATAGCTGACCGGGCCTGGCTTTGAAGGTGCCAGTCCAAACAAGGCCTGCTGGGCAAATAACAACCCTTGGGTATCAAACAACAGGTGGTTGATGGAATAATAACCATCGGTGAGGCCCCCTGCCCCACCGAAGTTGAAGTGGAATAATGTATCATTCTGATAACCATCGCAGATAAAAAAGGTTTGCAACGACGCATTTGCGTTGTACCCAGCATAAAGCAGCGGGTGTGAGGCATCAAGTTCCGATTTCAGCATTGCAATCCAGTCGTCCGTACTGTAGGCGGATTTCGATTTCCAGGTCGCATTTGCAGGATAACTGAAATATTTCACAAATGCCGAATCAACCGCTTCATAAACAGAATATGATCCTCCAGTTCCATAATTCATATTCTGTGCCACGCCGCACTGGTAAACCAGGGTAGCCAATCCATCGCTGCCTGCGGTTAGCGAATCGGGCATGCCACTCCATTCATAGTTTGTCGCCCCGAAATTGGCATATTGAATGCCGTATTTGGGAAGCGGATAGCCATGTTCGCCGGTTCCGTGTGCAGGAAACTGATAAAACTTCATGATCTGGGCCATGGCTATCGCGCCAGGCCCCGCCGGAACATGCAGGCAGGTAACATGCGAAGCTGTGTCGTTCGGGCAAACGGCATTGTAAAGACAACCCTGTGACCACTTTGTTGATATCATGGGAAGCTTTTCAAGCATACCCGCCGCCATCCTGTAAGAGGATATGGTGGAAATCCCCTGGCCCGGCACCAGAGTTGGGGAAATCATGATGACAATGGCACAAAGGAACAGCAGCCGGGTTTTCATATTGCCTGATATTACAGATTTGAAAATACAAAGGTAATGCTTTCGTGTATTGTAAAAAAAGCTACTTTTATGCCCGGTAAAATAAACTTCACTTCTTACATCTAGAACCCTATGAATCAGACTATCGCCTTAAAAAAAGACCCGCCTGCACTACTACGGTGGCTGGTGCTGATCTTTATCAGTTTAGCCATGTTTGGCAATTATTACATCTATGACTGTATCAGTCCTTTGGCCGATGTTTTAAAAACACAACTTCATTTCACCGATAAGAATCTTGGACTTCTGCAGGGAATTTACAGCATTCCGAACATTTTCATGGTGCTTATCGGGGGTATCATCATTGATAAGATAGGAACAAAAAAAGCCGCCCTGATCTTTGCCTGCCTGGTGTTCATCGGGGCTCTTTTCACCACGATCAAAGGTGATATCGTATTCATGGCGACCGGCAGGTTGATTTTCGGTCTTGGTGCCGAATCAATGATCGTGGCCATCACAACGATTCTAGCAAGGTGGTTTAAAGGAAAGGAACTTTCTTTTGCGTTCGGGCTGAACCTGAGCATAGCCCGGCTGGGTTCATTCCTGGCGCTGAACTCCCCGACCTGGGGGAAATCGATGTTCGAACACTGGCAGAAACCGCTTTGGATTGCCGTTGGGGCCGGTTTGATAGCGGTGGTCACACTGGGAATTTATTACCTGATCGACATATACTCAGAAAAAAACTATGCGCTTCCGCAGGAAGGCAACCAGGATAAGGTCATTCTGAAAGATCTTTTCAAATTTGGAAAATCATTCTGGTTCATAACCCTCCTCTGCATCACCTTTTATTCAGCGATGTTCCCGTTTCAGACTTTTGCCGTTAAATTCTTTAAAGATGTTCACCTCGCCGGCCTTCCTGATGATGTTGCACGGGGAATGGGCGGATTTTTATCCAGTTTGCTAACGCTTTCGGCGATGATCCTTACCCCTCTCTTTGGTTTACTGTCTGATAAAATAGGAAAGCGTTCGCTGCTGATGATGTTCGGTTCTTTGCTTATCATTCCCGTTTACCTGGTGATGGGTTATGTCGTCCGCACGGTTGCACTGCCTCCTTCTGTAATTACCATCTTTTCCTCCGCCGATCAAAGCACCGGTTTTATCGGGGGGGTCGTCTATTTCGGAACCCTGGTCGGTACGCTGTTCAGCTATTTTCCGAACATCGCCATCCCGATGGTCATCATGGGTATCGCCTTTTCACTGATCCCGGCGATCATGTGGCCATCCGTGGCATTGATCGTGGACAATTCGAAACTTGGAACTGCCTACGGATTGATGACGATGATCCAGAATATCGGGCTTGCCGGGTTCAACCTGCTCATCGGGTGGTCCAACGACTTCACCGGGGCAAGCTCAGCGAACCCGGGCGGATACCATTTAGGAATGTGGATATTCAGCAGCCTGGGCTTCTTCGGGTTGTTCTTTGCGTTCATGCTGAGGCGGAATGAAAAAGGTCCCAATGCACATGGCCTTGAATACGGTACAAAGTATAACAAAAGGCCCGGTGCATGAGGATCCTGCTCGTTGCTGCCACTACTTTTGAGATCAGGCCTTTTCTGAACAAACTTCCTTTTACAGGAAAACAGACTGAATACGTTAACCGGTATCAATACCACAGCCACATTGTCGATGTGTTGATTGCCGGTGTAGGAATGGTTCCAACTGCCTTCCATCTCGGAAGGCAGCTGGCTCTCCAGCATTATGATCTGGCCATCAACGCAGGGATTGCAGGAACATTTAATAAATCATTTCCTCTTGGATCGGTTGTCAATGTCGTGGAGGATTGTGTTCCTGAGCTTGGCGCTGAAGATGGTGAAAAATTTCTTTCCGTTTTTGAGCTCGGCTTGACTGATCCCGACTCCTTACCATACCAGGGCGGTAAATTGATCAATGGCCCGGTCCCACCATCTTTATCTGGGATTGAAGGGATCATCGGCAAACTTCCGCGCGTCAGGTCAATAACCTCAAATACCGTTCGCGGAAGTGTTGAGAGCATTTTACGAATCCAACGGATTGCAGCAGCCGATATTGAAAGCATGGAGGGTGCTGCTTTTTTCTTTGCCTGTTTCAGCGAAAAACTTCCCTGTCTGCAGATCAGGTCCGTTTCTAACCTCGTTGAGGAACGGGACAAATCTCATTGGAATCTTGATCTTGCCCTGAAAAACCTGAACAAGGTGTTGTGGAAAATTGCCACATCCCATCCTGAAGGCGATTGAGAGACCTCCCCTTTTTCATTGATATTTATTAACGGATATCCTAATAAATCTCATGTTAAATAATTAACAGGATTGCAATTTTGTGTTTATTTTTGCTTCATTCTATTCGTTCATTGCAGTTGAATCACCAAGTTTTTACATAAAAGCAGTAGGATCTTAACACAAAAGCTCAATGTTGTCTCTCGCGATCTCCCCCTGTCCCAACGACACTTTTATCTTTGATCCGCTCATCCATAACAGGATCGACCTTGACGGATTGAAATTCAACTATGAATTGCACGATGTTGAATCACTGAACAACATGGCGTTGAACGGTGGCATAGATATGATCAAAGTCAGTTTTTTCACCTACCTCCTGCTTCAGCAGAATTTCGTACTGCTTGATTCGGGAAGCGCCATGGGGTTTGGCAACGGGCCGTTGCTTATCAGCAAAAATAAATACACCCTGGAAGATCTTCCCGGCCTCAGGGTCGCCATTCCCGGAAGATACACCACCGCACACATGCTTTTCCGCATTGCCTCCCCTGGGGTAAAGAATAAGGAATTCATGATGTTTTCTGAAATTGAAGATGCAATCCTCACAGGGAGGGTCGATGCAGGAGTCATCATACACGAAAATCGTTTCACTTACGAGCAAAAAGGGTTGCAGAAGATCCTTGACCTTGGAAAATACTGGGAACAACTAACCGGGTCGCCCATTCCGCTTGGGGGCATTATTGCACGAAAAGGCCTGGGATACAATACCATCAACAAACTCAACCGGATCATGCACCGTAGTGTGGAATATGCCATGAAACATCCCGCTGAAGCCATGCCTTTTGTTCGTGAACATTCCCAGGAGATGGACGAGGAGGTGATGAAAAAACACATTCACCTTTATGTAAATGAAAACACGCTGAGCCTCGGAACCGGGGGAAAAGTGGCACTTTCAAAGTTGCAGAAAATTGCAAGGGAGAAGGGACTGATTGATGATTGATGCCGGCTCCGTTGAAACAGCGCTGCGTTCAGCATTGTCGCAGGGGCTGATCCGGCAGGAGGATACCGCCGCAATCTTCTACGACCTCTCTTTCCTGGCCTCCCGGATCAAATATCTCACCTCCTGCTTCCCACCTGCCACCCTGCATGGGCTGGCCATCAAAGCCAATCCGCTGACAAGGATCATGGAATTAATGAGAGGATTTGCTCCCAACATCGGAGTGGAAGCTGCCTCAATCGGGGAGGTGACCATGGCACTACGATCGGGGTACCAGCCAGATCACATTGTTTACGACTCCCCCGTAAAGACCTTTTCCGACCTTGAATTTGCCCTGAAAACAGGGATCCATATCAATATAGACAACCTTTCGGAACTTGACCGGGTGAACAAAATAACCATGGCAGGGTCCTGCACGATGTCAGGATCGGCCGGGTTGAGGATCAATCCGCAGATCGGTCTTGGAACCATCCTTGAATCCAGCGTTGCAGGAGAATATTCGAAATTCGGCGTACCCATTAACTTCTTTCGTGAAGAACTTGAAAAAGCCTATCTCACTCATCCCTGGTTAACGGGGGTCCATCTTCATGTCGGATCCCAGGGCTGTCCCATGCACATGCTGACCGATGGCATCGGTGTGCTGTATGATTTTGTGGCTGACATGAACCGGAAGAGAGGCAGGATCGGATTCCCTTCCATTTCGGTTTTCGATATCGGCGGCGGACTGCCCATCTCCTACCAGTCAGCAACATCACCACCTTCCATGGATGAATATGTCAGGAAAATTGCCGAACGCGCCCCCATGCTCTTCGACCCGGCATCGTTTAAACTGATAACCGAATTCGGCAGGTGGATCTACACGAACGCAGGCTGGACTGTCAGCCGCGTGGAGTATGTGAAACGCGACCCTGCGATCAATACTGCCATGATCCATGTCGGAGCCGACTTGTTCGTCCGCGAATGTCTGAACCCCCGTGACTGGCGCCATGAATACAGCCTGTTTGACCAGTGGGGCAGGTTAAAGGAGGGAACCGATGATCATCCATACAACCTTGCAGGTCCGCTCTGTTTCTCGGGTGACATTGTTGCCAAAAACGTATTGTTACCAAGGGTTGAAGAGGGTGATTACATCGTGATCCATGATACGGGCGGGTATACCTTCAGCATGTGGTCGCGTTACAATAGCCGCCAGACGCCGAGAATCGTGGGTTACCGTGCAGATCGCTTTGAAATTCTGAAAGAGCGGGAAACGCTGGAGGAGTTGCAGGGATTCTGGAGGTGAAGTCGTGACGCGTGACAAGTGACAAATGAAAAATGACAAGTGACAAGGAACGCATGACAGGTGACGGATGTATTACCCGGTGTGTTCCCCTGCGAACTGGTCGTCCTTGTTTTTAAACAGCACGTTGAACGTAGTCAGGCTGCCATAAATTCTGGTGATATATTGCTGCATATCAACCTTCTCCTGGTCTGTGATTTCGCTGGCATTCAGTTTTTGCTCCAACACCCTCAGGCGGTCGCGAACCATCACGATCTTATGAAAAAAGGTCTCCATCGGAACCTCCTTCTCCTTTAGTCCGGGTTCACCCGGGTACATGACCAGTTTGCCACCGGTCCATTTCGTGCCAAGGGGAACAGTTTCATGGATGTCGCTGAAACGCTGAAGCACGCGGAT
>CAIKNA010000088.1 GCA_903828645.1 uncultured Bacteroidales bacterium | reverse complement strand
CGTGGATCATCACCGAACCCCCGCCCATTGCATTGAGTGCGGTGGTGAACCCGGTCATCTGTCATGGTGCGAACAATGGCAGTATCAATCTTACCGTTAACGGCGGAACAGCACCCTATACAATTGATTGGATCACCGGTGCAACCACGGAAGATATAGAAAATCTCGGCCCGGGCAATTACAGTGTGAGTGTAACCGACATGCATGCCTGTGCGCAAACCGGATCATGGACCATCACCGAGCCCCCGGCCATTGCAATAGCTGTAACTATCACCCCTCCAAGTTGTCAGGGCATTAGGGATGGCAGTATTAACCTTTCGGTTATCGGAGGAACCCAGCCATATTCCTATAATTGGACTACTGGAGTTACAACTGAAGATATTGGAGGTCTTGTGCCAGGCAGCTATGGTGTAACTGTAACTGATATGCATGCTTGCTCGCAAACAGGATCGTGGATTGTTGGACAAGGTCCGGTTTGCCCGGTTATTTATGTAAATGCTGTCGTAACTGGTTTCAGTTGCTATTGTGCAACACAAACGGTTTATGTAGCAGGACCACCACCGTCATATCCAACTACATTCTATGTGATGGAAGGTGGTCATGCAACAATGATTGCAGGACACAGCATACTTTATTATTCAGGAACCAGGGTGTTTTACGGTGGTTACATGCGTGGATATATTGCACCGGATGGCCCGTGGTGTGGTGAAAAAGCTGCATCAATTGTATCGGTTCCCGAAGAGATCACTGAAATTTACCCGGTCACCGAAAAACCATTCTTTACGATCTACCCGAATCCTACTACCAGTGAATTTGTATTGGAACTCAAGCGATTTGATGAATCCGCCAACCTCAAAGTTGAATTATATGGAATGAGAGGTGATCGTTTGCTGTCTGTTGATCTGACGGGAATGATCAAATACAATTTTTCACTTGAAGGGAAACCCAAAGGAATTTATTTCATCAGGGTGGTCACGGGTAAGAATACCGGAATGCAAAAAATTCTAAAGCAATAAAATCTTATTGGATTCATTGTGCTTGCGATTTCCATATAAAGTTCCTTTTATACTGTTTTTTGCAAAGTCAAATTATTCCTCAACTATTTAAAAACCAAAATTATGAAAACAAAATTTCTTATTTTGCTAAGTTGCGCATTGATTTTACTTGAGGCCCGTGTGCAGGCTGAACGTCCAAAATGGTATGAATTTGTGGCAGCGGTAGTTTGTACTGTTGGTGGTACAGCAGCGGTTCCATCTTTGGGGCCAGGTTTAATTGGATTGCAAACTGTTTATCTTGGACAAAGTGCTAAGCAGGACTCACTGATTGCTGCTTCGTTTTATAAACCAACTTGGCTTGAAGGTACGATACAAAATGTTGATCCAAAATATGTGAATATTTTCAGAGGTATGGTATTTCAACCATTACCTCATAGTGGCGACACCAATCTGGTTGCTTTCGAAAATGCTGTAAACAATTTGCGTGCTTTCGTGAACCAAATCCCTCCTCATTGGCCTCCTGTTCCATTACCAATTCCATGGCCCCCGGATACAATACCTCCTTTATTGCTTACTAAAATGGCGAATATTGAAGTAGCATATAATAATCTACCTCCTTCATACCATTTATCCATTACACAGAACAATATTAATGATTTTAAAGCTGCATGTGCGACCGGCCATTTACCTCCTGGTGAAGATTTAGCATTTGCACAAGCTGGACTTAATTCTGCACAGCGAGACAGTGTTGCAGTGTATTTTGCAAGTTTAACCATTAACTTAAACCAATCATCTGCTTCAATAGGAACTGTTATTCATGAAATGCGTGTGCCTTATGCAAATCCCAACAGAATACCAACATTGGGTGAATGGGGATTAATTATACTTGGAATCATACTATTAGGATCAGGTGCAATGTATATCCTGAGGAAAAAACAGTCAATCATAGGCGTATGAATTTGCGGACTATCCCTTCTGGAAAAAAAAAATCCAGTAAAAAGCAATCAAATCCTCCTTTGTTTGCAGGAGTCCGTTCTAATTGGGTTCAGAAATGGCCTGTACTTTTATTTGTACTTGGATTCGTTGTTTTGATGATCCTCTTTTATTCCGTCTGGCTTTCTGACTATTTTCAAAGGGATATTCATCCTCATATTGTTTCGCTGAATGCCGGTTTATCGAGTTTTATCATGAATATCTTCGGGATGGGTACCATGGCAAGGGATGAGATGATCTATTCCTGTTCCTTTTCGGTAAGCATTGCACGTGGTTGCGATGCAGTGGAGGCGATGGCGCTGTTCGCAACGGCTCTGTTGGCTTTCCCTGCAAATTGGAGATTCAAACTTCCCGGTTTTTTCGCGGGAATTGCGATCCTGTTTGCCCTGAACATCCTGAGAATCACTTCACTTTTCTTCATCGGGATTCATTTCCCCAGGGAATTTGAGTTTGTGCATGCAGAAGTATGGCAGGTGCTCTTCATCATTTTTGCAGTCAGTTTATGGATTTTCTGGATCAGGTGGACAAGAAAGGAGGAGGCACAGCATGCTGCATAGCAAAACCTTGTTGATGTTCCTCCTCAAAGCACTCCTTATTTACGGGGCGCTTTCTGCTCCTTTTTCCTTTTACGATGAAGCGTATGGCAGTTTTTACAGAAAAGTGGCCCGAATTTTCTTCACAAAATTCAGGGAAAACGGGGCTGTGAAGTTCAGGGAATGGAATGAACCGGCAATGACCCATATTAATGTTGGCAGTTATGCTGTTGTCAACCCAAACGGAACATACCATACAACGGCAGCTAATATAAATACCCGCTACATGGGCTATATTCCCACAATTTTACTGATATCCCTGGTGCTGGCCTCACCGGTGCCATGGAAACGACGGCTGGTTGCCCTGGTTGCCGGACTCTCCCTGGTTATGCTGCTGATCATTTTCAAACAATGGATCGCCCTGTTGTGGCTTTGTGAACAGAATTCCTGGCTGCACCTGACTGATTTCACAAAAACAGGTGCAAAGTTTCTGAGTTCTACCAATTCCATAATCTCCGCATCAACCAGTACGGTTCTCTATTTTGTGGTAGCCATCTGGATACTTGTCACCTTCAGGGTGGATGATTTTAAAACACAGAAAGATCATCACAAGCTGCCTGCTGATTCGGTAAATGGCAAAGAGAAATACCGGCACAAAAATAAATTTCAACAACTGAAAATATGAAAAAGATTTTAGGGATTTTGATTCCCTTGCTTTTGGGTATTGCATCATTTGCACAATGGGATGTTAACGGAACAAATCTTTATAATACAAACACAGGCATTGTATGAAAAAATTATTAGCAGTTTTAGTTTTTGCTCATTTTGGAACAATGACATTCGCTCAAATGAATATTTTCCCTGCATCTGGGAATGTTGGTATCGGAACTACTACTCCTGTCCATAATCTCCACATAGTCGGCATTACGGGGGCACCCTCTATTAAACTTGAAAATCAAAGCCCGTTATTTGGGTGTCAATTAATAATGGCTGACAATATTACGCCTGTTGTCAGTGACTGGAGGTTTAAAACATCCTCTGGTGGTCAGTTCCGGATCAGGGATGAAAAAAAATCTTCTGATGTCCTGATTTTTGAACAACGTGCTGTGACACTTGCCCCAACAGCGCTTTATCTCAAAAGCACAGGGGAATTTGGAATTGGAACAAGCACTCCGACTCAAAAGCTGGATGTTGCCGGAACGGTCAGGGTTCAAAGTCTTACTACCGGGTCGTTATCCCTTCAGTTAGTCAGCGCCGATGCAACCGGTGTTTTATCAGGGTTCCCCTTTCCGGCTACACCTAACCCAAATGTGTTTTTAAATGGTGCTGGCGGATTTACGATACCACAAGGGGGAGACGCCGATTGGTATGATATAATAACCAACCTGCCTTCTACGAACATTTATAACAACATTTACACCTTTGGAAATGTTGGAGTTGGAACAAGTACCCCGTCGCAAAAACTGGATGTTGCCGGGAAGGTGAGGGTTCAAAATCTTTCACCTCTGTTGTCGCCTCCTCAGTTAGTCAGCGCCGATGCGGCCGGTATTTTATCAAGTTTAACCTTTCCATCTCCATCTAACGCGAATGTGTTTTTAAATGGTGCTGGCGGATTTACTACACCACCGGCTGGAAGTGATGCTGATTGGTATAGCATTGCTACCAATCAAGCTCCGCTTACTATGGGAACGAATATTTATACTACCGGGAATGTCGGAATCGGAACAAATTCACCTTATAAAAGATTGCACGTATCAAGTATTGGTAATAACGATGGGATAAAAATAACACCGGGAGGTTTGAGTAACACAGGTTCATGTATCTATTTAGATGCCAGTGGGACGGGAGTTGATGGAAGAGATTTTTTAATTCAAACCATCGGATATGGAAATGAACTGGCTGGTATAGGACAATACAGGGGTCAATTGGTTTTCCGCGATATTGATAATTTTTATGATATAGTGAGGATGGACGGGAGATCGGATCATTTAAATGTTGGAATCGGCGACATCACCCCGGATAAGGACTACAAACTTGATGTAAACGGACAAGTTCACACCTGGGGTGACCTTTATTGTAATGGCATATGGTACCCCAGTGATTCCACCCTTAAAAAAAACATCAGCAATATAAACAATGCTCTTGGCACGATCGGCCAGCTTCATCCCAGGTCGTTTGATTACAGGGTAAGTGAATTTCCATATTTGCATCTGCCAGCTGAGCATTCATTTGGATTTATTTCCCAGGATGTTAAAATTGTTTTACCTTCCTTACTCGACAGTATTCACTTTGCCCCAGTTCGGGCAGCAGATTCAGCCAATACGATCCTGTATGCAGGAGGATCGTTTTTAAGCCTTAATTATACCGGGCTTATTCCCTTTGCCATCAAAGGCATCCAGGAACTTGACAGCAAGGTAACCACGCTTTCAGCATCAGCTGTTTCAAAATCCTGTTCCTTAAATGTGAATTACCTCACAAAATCAACAGGAACATCGATGGTCTGCAACAGCCAGATCTATGATAACGGGGTTTGTGTGGGAGTTGGAACAACAACGGTGCCTCCTGATTACAGGATGGTTGTAGAAGGAAAACTCGGGGCAAGGGATGTTTTTGTTGCCTGCGCGGGATGGCCCGATTATGTATTCAACAGCACGCACAAAATGAAGCCCCTGGATGAACTGGGGGAATTTCTTGCCGTCAGCAAACACCTTCCGGGTATTCCGTCGGCAACTGAAATCGAACGGGCCGGGGGAGTGAACCTTGGGGAGATGCAAACCAGGCAAATGGAAAAGATCGAAGAACTTTATAAATATATCATTGAGATGAATAAATCTTTGCAGCAGCTCACCCTGGAAAATAAAGAGTTGAAAGAGCGGTTGCATCAAATGGAGAATAAATAATGCCAAAGGAAAAGCCATGATGAAAAATAAGAGATCAATGGCCGGAAGACTTATCCTGCTGCTTTGTTTAACAGGCGGTTATCCGTTTGCAACAATGCATGGTCAGAACCTGGTCATCGACAGTGTGACATTCAATACCGGTCAGCGGTTTTATTACAGTCCTGGGTTGGTCACATCTCCCGATGCATGCAGCAAATCGGTTCAGGTCACCGGCAATGCAACTATCGATTATAAAGCGGCGCAGTATGTTCACCTGGGAGGTGGGTTCCATACTTCACTGTCATCAGGTTGCGGAACCTTTCATGCTTCTACCGGGGCCCTGCCGGCAACCTGCCCTACCGCAATTATTACAGGCGCTCATCTATTCTGCGGTTCCTCCATTCTTTCAGCCGCATCTTCCCTGAATGGCAATGGTACCATCACCTCCACCCAATGGCAGTTGAACGGGAATAAAATAGAGGGCGCCTTGAGTATGACATATACGGCCTCGTTATCCGGTGACTATACCGTTTTAATTACAAATTCCAATAACTGCGCGGCGATATCAGGGGTATTCACAGTTATTCGTTATCCCACACTTGTTGCAGGCAATGTTGGCTCCAGCCAAACGATCAACCATGGTATGGTGCCGGCCCTTCTTACCGGAACTGCGCCTTCCGGAGGAATCAATCCATACGGGTTTCAGTGGCAACAATCGGCTGACGGTGTTACTTTTAGTGATATTACCGGGGCTACAAACCTGAACTTTCAGCCAGGTGCATTGACCTCGACGACCTATTACCGGATGAACCAGACATCAGCCGGAGTATGCGGGTCTTTCACCAATATTGTTACAATCACCGTGATTCCTCAGATTCTTGTTCAACTGCCCCTGGCGAATATCACGGTCCAAACCGGAGAGGTTG
>CAIKNA010000087.1 GCA_903828645.1 uncultured Bacteroidales bacterium | reverse complement strand
GGTGAGCCCCTGGCAGATCCCTGCGGCATTGAGAGAGCTGATGACCGGCACAGGCCGTGGGGTAAGGTTTACGGTGTAAGCCGAGGAGGCTGTACAGGCGGTCGGGAAGTTCTGGTCGGTTTCTGTAACCGCGACCGAGGCGGCAGGGTTGGCAGGGCCCCAGTCTACAACCACCGCTGCCGCAGTCGAAGAGCCGGAGATGGTGCCACCGGAGACGGTCCAGGTGTAGGTATGCCCTGTCACAACAGGAACGGAATAACTGACACCGGGCTGGTTTTCACATTCGATGTGGCCGGCACCGGGACCTGTTCCCCCTGTGATCACGGGGGTCAGTGGCAGCGGGTTCACCAGGATGGTGGCATAGTTGGGAGCCCCGGGGCACTCCATTCCGATCTGTGAGGAGGGCACTATTTTATACTTGACAAAACCCTGGACTGTCCCCGAAACGGAGAGTGACTGGACCGGGATGAAACCGGTAATCCCTCCGGTGAGATATCCCGGGTTAAGCCCCGATACCTGATCGACCGTCCAGACGTACGTCGTTGGAGAGACATTGGCAAAGAAGTCTATCTGCTGGCTGGGTTGATTCATCGAACAAACCGCCTGGCTGATGATCGAAGGGGTGACGGTTGGGCTTGGGTTGACCAAAACGACATGGGTGCTGGTGGTCCCGGTACAGGGACCAAAATGAGCCGTGATGGTGTAGGTCACCGACCCCTGGGTGACTTCGGGGTTGTAAACAGGCTCGGCCGGGATGGAGGCAACACCTGATCCTGAAGCTGCAAATCCGTAAAGGGATGCAGGGTTTGCCACAGCGCTCCAGGTATAGCTTACCCCGCTTGCCACACTGGATGACAGGGGAGTGGACTGGGTGTATGTGCCTGAACAGATGGTTTGGGTTGCGGCACAGATTACCGAAGGAACAGGATCGACATTCACGGCATAGACGGCCGGGGGGGGAGCACAGCCCAGGGCTGACGGGGTGATGGAGAAAATGACAGGTTCAACGATGTTTCCGGAGTTGCCTAAAGTCTGGGAAATCGTACTGCCATTGCCCGAAAAAGGCGGAACAGGGGTGATGGTTGCGGCATTTCCTGAGGCTGCCCAGTAAAAATCAACCAAAGCTACATGCGATGACAGGGCAATGTTCGTAGCTGCACCGGAGCAGATATCCGGATGGGTGACAGGGCTGATCAATAGGTCAGGGATTGGGTCGACATGAACCACATAGTTTGATGCAGGTCCCGGGCAGGTTCCGATGGTGGCGGTGACCGCGTAAGTAACGTTCTGCTGGACATAAGCGGTGTTGATGATGGAAGCCGCAGGTATCTGGATGGCGGAGCCTCCCCCCGGGCAGTTGGTGATGCCGGCATCGCACGAAGTAGTCCAGTTGTAAGATACAGGGGTGCCGGTGACATTGGTGTTCAAAGATACCGCCGGGGTAGCTACGTTGGAGCAGACTGTCTGCGAGGCGGGGATTGGCAGTAGTACGACAGGAACAGGGTTCACATTAACCGTGTAAGCCATTGCGGCAGGCGCACAACCCAAAGCGGTCGGGGTGATGGAAAAGATGACGGGCTCAAGGATGTTTCCGGAGTTGGCTAAAGTTTGTGCAATTGTGCTTCCATTGCCCGAAAAAGGCGGAACAGGGGTGATGGTTGCCGCATTGCCTGAGGCTGTCCAGTTAAAGTCAACCAAAGCGACATGTGATGACAGGGCGATGTTGGTAGCTGCACCCGAGCAAATATCCGGATGAATCGCAGGGCTGATCACGAGGTCGGGAATGGGGTTTACATGAACCACGTAGTTTGCCACAGGCCCAGGGCAGGTCCCGATGGAGGCAGTGACCGCGTAAGTAGCATTCTGCTGGACAAATGCGGTGTTGATGATGGAAGCCGCAGGAATCGTACCGGCGGAGGCTCCCCCCGGGCAGCCGGTGATGCCGGCATCGCACGAAGTAATCCAGTTGTAAGCCACAGTTGTACCGGTGACATTGGTGTTCAGGGTCACCGCCGTGGTGGCCACATTAGAGCATACTGTCTGTGATGCGGGGTTTGGCAGCAGCACGGCAGGGACAGGGTTCACATTAACCGTATAGGCTGTTGCGGCGGGCGCACAACCCAAAGCGGCCGGGGTGATTGAAAAGATGACCGGCTCAAGGATGTTTCCGGAGTTGGCCAAATTCTGGGCAATGGTGCTGCCGTTTCCCGAAAATGGCGGGACTGGGGTGATGGTGGCAGGATTGCCTGAGGCTGTCCAGTTAAAGTCAACCAGGGCGACATGGGAAGAGAGGGTTATGTTTGTAGCCGTGCCGGAGCAGATGTCCGGATAGGTAACCGGGCTGATCACAAGGTCGGGAATGGGATTGACGTGAACCACGTAGTTTGACGCAGGCCCTGAGCAGGTGCCGATGGCGGCGGTGACGGAGTAGGTGACATTCTGCTGGATATAAGCGGTGTTGATGATTGAAGCCGCAGGTATCTGGATGGCGGAGCCTCCCCCCGGGCAATTGGTGATGCCGGCATCGCACAGGGTCGTCCATGAATAACCGACAGGTGTTCCCACCACCGTCGTGTTCAGTAAAACAGGGGAGTCAGGAGCACCGGAGCAAACGGTTTGTGAGGGGAAGGGTAAAGTCACACCAGGGACCGGGTTGACCTGGATGGTAAATGGGGTGGCAGCAGATGCGCACCCGACGGCCGAAGGGATGATGGAAAAAGTGACCGGTTCAACCGTGTTTCCAGAATTTGAAAAAGATTGTGCAATGGGATTGCTGGTTCCCGAAACAGGTGAAACAGGGAGGATGTTCCCGGAGTAGCCGGAGGCGTTCCAGGTGTATGTGGTCCCTGAAACCTGAGATGAGAGCGCAATGTTTGTCTGTGCGCCCGAACAAATGGTGGTGGTGGATGCAGGGGAGATGGTCAGGTCGGGATAGGGGTTTACGTTGATGTTGAAGTTGGTTGCATTTCCCACGCAGGAAGCCCGGGCTGGGGTGACTGCATAGATGACCAGCCCTGGCTGGAAAATGCCGGTATTGATGTTGAGTATTTCGCTGGTAAGCCCCCCGGTGCCGGTGGCTGAAAAGTTGTTCACTCTTCCGTCGGGATTGATGGCTGTCCAGGAAAAGGTCGTTTGGTCAAGAGTCGATCCCACGACGATCGTGGGTGAACCGCCCGAACAAATATTTTCGGCGATGGTGGTGTTGGAAATGGCGGGAACTGGTCTTACCTCTGCAGTAAACGGAGTCCGGGTTGTACTGGTGCATCCTGCAGGACTTTCGATTTCAACGGCTTCTGCATAATATGTGGTAGTGGCTGAAATGACCGGTGTAGTAAAAAAGTTACCAAATCCGACTTTAGTCGGAGGGGTGGCACCATCGTACCAGTCTACCCGTATACCGGGATTCGTATTTGTGGAGACCAGCGTCACCGTTCCCGCACCACAAGTGAAAAACGGGGCGCCCAAGGGAGTGGGCGCTGCCGGGAATGGAACAGCTTTTGCCACCACATCTGTCCTGGTTGCACTGGTGCAGGTTGAGGTTGGATTATAGGCCTCAGCATAAAAGTGATACACGCCATTCGCCGGCAGGTTGACCACATAAGGGGACCCGGTAAAAAGCAAAGTCCCCCCCGTGGGTTGATCGTACCATCTGACCTGCTCCTGCTGCAATACAGTTGCCTCCAGGTTTATTATTCCCGGGTCGCAACGGTACTTGATCGAGGCAAAAGGCACAGGTGGCAGGGCAACATGAAAGGGTGTGATTGACATGTTTGAAGTACTGGCAGAATACCACCAGGTATTTATTGTGTTTCCATCTCCGCAATTCAGAGACCATTGATGACATTGGTTTATACTTGGGTCGCAACCAACAGTGTCTTTGTTTACAATGTTGCATGCAGTAATCTGAGAATCATCCCAATAAATCAGTGGTGTAGTGATGCTCCCGCCGACCGGCCTGATCAGGGTAACATTAAACCCAAAATTATTGTATTCGATATCGTACATCGGTAGGTTTGTTAACCCATTGATATACTTTACATTGATCAATATTTGTGTTCCGTCGAGAATTGGGATCCCAACCTTGTCCAGCCCATTCCATGGAATGCTGTTTTCCCCGTTGCCAACAATCGAAGTAATTTCCTTGTCCACATAAGGATCCGGAAAATCGAGCAGGATCTGAACTTTACCGGCTTTATTCACCCAGACTTTTATTGTTGCATTCCCACTGCAAGGAGGGGCGGCAGGAATCAGCTGTGGAGGCTGGGTCATAATGCCATACTGTCCATCGGGGAAAGGGGTTTGATTGGGTCCTGAATTATCAGGATTATTGATAAAGACTTTGAATTGGGGATAAGCATTATTGCCGGTTCGTGATTTCCTGTCAGCATAAGGATTTGTAGTGTTGGTGCAGCCGGTAGGATTGCAATAGATCGTAAAAGCGCCCGGCACCATATTTTTAAAATCAAGCCTGGTCACAATACCGTCATCGGAATAGACAAAAACTTTTCCATTGAATTTATTGTAATTCTGCTGGAAGGTGCCGCAATAGAACTGCCACGATTTGGAGTAGACTCTTCCCGGAACAGCATCTGCCGGAACCGGGGGTATGGATGCAGTATTGTTAACGACCGTGATGTCAAAATATAAAATATCCGTATCCGAATCGAAATCGAGGTAATAACTTCCTGTATCAGCGATGGAAGGAACCGTGTAACTCAAAGGGGTGTACCCTCCCGCAAATGGTCCGGCAACTGCCTGCGTGTAATTGGGAATAAAACCGGGTGAACCAACACCGGGTATAAGCCCCGTCAATACAATAGCGCCATTCCTGTCATGTAACTTGAAATTTGCCGGGTTAGACCCCGGGGTTCTTGTGAGTCCAAAAAGAATTTTCTCACCGGCATACTGGGTTTTGATAAAAAGACGGTACTCCGCGTCATTTATTCCATCTCTTCCGAAATTGGAATATCCTGAATTATGGCTGCCGATATATAAGGCACCGGAGTCTGTTGCGGATGGCCTGATTTCCTTGGTACCTTCAGAAAACCCCAAAACGGTGCAAAAGAAAAAAACTGACAGGAGATAATACGAAAAGTCGACCCTCATAATTTACCAGGTAATGGAAATTGAAACCATTTCAGGGATGAAAATTAATGCATGTTGTTTCAGGCTATAAAGTTACAATTTTTTCTAACCTAACAAACCATATCCTGAAAGTTTTCGCAACAGGCATTGCCACGAACCAATATTACCTTGTAAAAAGTGCGATCAGTCTTTCACGCATCTCACCGGGAAAGCGTTGACTTTGGAACTCTCATAACGCGATACGCTGGGGGCGACGGTATTGATACCCCTGGCCACGGCACGTTTGGAATTTGTATCGAATGTTGAGGTCCAGAAGAAGATTACTTTTGGTGAAAGGTCGGTGAATGATTGGATATTGTTGAGATAAAAAATCCCGGCAGGCCTGGCCTGGAATGGACCAGTGGTGTTGAGATCAGTCAGGAAAGATCCCGCAATCCCATTTCCAATGCCATTGGAAACCGTTGAGATCATGCTGTCCCATTCCGATTCATCGGGTACGTGCCACCCCGGCGGGCAGAACCCCTGGGCGCGATCGGTTCCATCGTATTGCATGAGTTCGTCCCACTGGTAGAAACCGCCATAAGTTGAGCAGGTCGGATCGCCCGGGAGGATGCAATAGCGTTCGAAACTGCAATTGTCGGTTTGCGGGGAGGTAAAAGAGATGGTGGCCGCGGCTCCTCCCCTGGAATAGCGGAGATTGTCAAGCATCCAGCATTGCGACCCGATCCAGATGGTGCGGTATGTTGCGGGGGGTGATTCCCTGCGGTCGGTCAAAGTGCCGGGACAACCGGTAAAGACCGAAGAGGGATCAAGTACGGTGATGGTTACCGGGTTGCTGGTTGCAATGCAGCCGCTGGCATTGGTAAAGGAAAAATAGATGCTGTGTGCGCCAAGGGTCGATGGGGTGAACTGGGTTACCGGGGTCAGCAATGGCTGATCGACGTAATAAACCCCATTGGTTCCGTTTGGAAGCCCGCCTTTCAGCCTGATGGGTTTTGCGCCGAGGATGGTTGTCTGGTCGAAGCAGGATGATAAAGAAACCGCAGGCTTGGCATAAACGGTGATGGGGATGGTTGTTGCATCGACGCAACCGTTGGTTGTGGTGGCAATCACTTTGAGCTGGGCATTTCCCGATGAGCGCCAGGTTACCTGGATGGGATTGGCTGAAGCGCCCGGGGAGATATCCCCTGTGCCCATGGGGATCGACCAGTTATAGATGTTGGTGGGGTCGATGGTCTGTGTAGCGTAGGGGTATGACTGGGGGTAGTCCTGGCAAACGGGAGAGGTGCCCGTTCCCGCGATGGTGACATCCGGAAGTGGATAGACCGTGAAGGTCATCAATCCTCCCGGAGGAAGTCCGTCGCAGTTGTAAGCATTGCGGAAGTTAAGATAGATGGTTTTTGTTCCCGGGGTTGTCCAGCGGATCTTGACAAAGCTGTATCCGTTTCCCCCGTCGGTGATGGTGCCTTCGGCAGGGATGGTCCAGGTGTAGCCGGTCATGCCGGTCTGGGTGGTGTAATAGTTGCCGGTGAGCCCCTGGCAGATCCCTGCGGCATTGAGAGAGCTGATGACCGGCACAGGCCGTGGGGTAAGGTTTACGGTGTAAGCCGAGGAGGCTGTACAGGCGGTCGGGAAGTTCTGGTCGGTTTCTGTAACCGCGACCGAGGC
>CAIKNA010000086.1 GCA_903828645.1 uncultured Bacteroidales bacterium | reverse complement strand
GGGTTTGTTTATTGTTGGCCTCCTTGTCGAACAGCTTGAAGGATCCATTGAAATAGTTCGTCAGAAGGGGACGGAGTTCAGGATCATGTTCAAAAACCTGGTCCTCCCGGGAATATGAGTTTAGCCAGGACCGTAAAGAAATGACAAGATTTACGAATATGCGAATGACGAATTAAATGACAGGAATTTGGAATTACGAATTCATTGCTGAACAGACATCAGACTGCTCAATACCCAATTGACATTCGATATTCGTGAATTGCATTCGTCATTCGCATATTCGTCATTCATGTCATTCTTTTTCCCTTTCCTTTGATATGTGTAAAATATTATATATATTTACACGGTGATTGTTAAATTATTTATTAAACATCCCAAAAACTTTCTTTTTCATTCTATATATCAGGATTAAAAGATCGTCAATATGAACCAAAGTTTCCGACTTATCAGGAGGATGTTTGCCGTATTGGCATTAATCCTTCTGTCCACTGTTATGTGGGCTCAGACCACCTTACTTACGGAGGGGTTTGAAGGTGGTGCACTTCCCACCGGCTGGTCACAGAATTTTGTTGTTGGCGCTGTTCCCTGGACTTATGGAGCAGGCAGCACCTCGGGAACACCGGCTGCTGCGCACACCGGCTCCATGAATGCCAACCTTTATTATCCGGGATATTCCTACCGCACTGAGCTGATCACACCTGCAATTGATTTTACCGGTTTCCTTTCGGGGACGGTCAGTTTTTGGCAGGAACGTGCAGACTGGGCGGGAGACCAGGATTCGCTGACTGTTCTTTACCGGACATCAGTTACAGGAGAATGGAGATTGCTTGGGGTTTATCAGAATAACCTTCTCACCTGGACGCAATCAAGGATGCCAATCCCGAACGTTAGTGCAACGACACAGATCTGTTTCAGGGGTTGCGCAAATTATGGTTATGGAGTTTGCCTGGATGATGTGCTGGTCCAGGGATATTCAACTGCAAGCTCAACGCTGACCGGGCAGGTTACAAGTTTAGCAACCGGGATTGCAATTGCCGGTGCTACTGTAAGTATTGGATCTTCCAATGTTACGACCAATGTAACCGGGAACTACACATTTCCGAATATGCCAACCGGCATTTACCGGGTAACTGCTTCTGCAACCGGGTTTATTGCACAGACAAAAAGTGATACTGTTTTCCCGGGGCAACCCTCCACGTTGAATTTTTCGCTTGTTTCTTCTGCAAACTATGGTACCATCCAGGGACAGGTGTTCAGCAATACAAATGGTCATTTTATTCCGACTGCCGTCGTTTCGGTTAATTCTATAGTTTATACGGTTGATTCAACAGGCCATTTTTCTATACCTTATGTAGTGCCCGGTGTAACCAATGTTACAGCCTCTGCGCTATCATACATTTCGCAAACAAAATCTGTCCAGGTTACAGCCAACCAGGTTGCTTATGTTGAGTTCATGCTGGATACTACTGCTGCCACCGGAACAGTGACCGGGACAATCTCCAACAGTATCAGTGGTGATCCTATTCCGGGAGCGACCATCACAACCAGCACAGGGTGGTTCGCGACAACGGACGGTTCGGGTCATTATACAATACAGTACATACCGATCGGCACTTATGAGGTATTTGCCTCTGCAACTGGTTATTTATCACAGACAAAAACTGTCACTGTCGTAACTAATCAAAATGTTGTCCTGAATTTTGCCCTGAACCAGATTTTGCCGTATGCTTATAACGTAACTGGTTCGGGCGTCTATTGCAGCGTTGGACCGGGTCTCCCGGTCGGATTGAATGGATCACAGGCAGGCGTTGTTTACACCCTGTATAAAGATGGCATTCCGCAAACTCCAACTTTCGTTGGAACGGGTTATTCCGTTTCTTTCGGTGATCAGGCGGGAAATCACACGTATACTGTCACAGGCACCAACAGTGCCGGAACCTCAACAATGAACGGAAGTGCAATCATCACAGCCATAACATGTATATGGCCTGTGAACTATACGATTGAAAATGATGCCCAGGTCTCTCCCACAGAGATGCAGTTTGACCTTTACTTAAGGGCTGTTGATCCGAATACACCTTTCGAGCTTTCCCTCGTGCAGGGCGGGATCTTTTTTAACAGTTCGATTATTGGCGGTGGCACAATCACCACAGGGGTTGTCCCCGGTTCTTCACAATTTGTTAATGCACCGGAATCTACGACAAGTATGAGCTATTCCTCGAGCCAGTTCATTTACAAGATTGCTTGTCCGCCGGAACAACCTTGTGGTCCAGGAGGAACCATTCTCTCAACCACTGGTCTCGGAACACGTTTTGGCCGTTTCAGAATTATTAACTCAATCCCATTTGTTACAAACTCCCAGGCTGGTCTTTCCTTTAGTTTTACCGTGCCTCCTTATGAATCCGATGTTTATCAGTGGGATACTGCAACCCCTTGTCAGTCGCATAAAGTGAGAACGGATTCAACAAACTGTTTCCGGGGCCCAACTTACCAGAATATCCACCTGAACCCCATGGTACCTCCGGTTGCCTTTAATGTAACCGGTGGAGGTTCCTATTGTTTTGGCGGAACAGGATTACCGGTAGGATTGGATGGATCACAAATTGGCATTACTTATACATTGTACCAGGATACGGTTGCTCAGGTACCCACGATTCCCGGAACCGGTTCAGCACTGGATTTCGGCAACCAGGCCGGTACTCATAAATACACCGTCAGGGCCACCAATAGCGCGGGAACAACAACCATGAACGGTAATGCCATGATCACCATGAATGTTTGTACATGGCCGATTGAATATACCATTGAAAATGACTTCCAGGTATCCCCGACAGAGATGCAGTTTGACCTGTATGTGAAAAACATTGATCCCAGCCAGCCATTTGAGCTTTCCAGCATCCAGGCCGGTATTCTTGCCAGCAATTCAATTACCGGCGGGGGCACTGTCAGGTGTGATGTTGTACCAGGATATTCAAACCTGGTTCCGGTTGAACAGCCAGATACAGCCTGGCACCTTCCATATACTGCAGACCAGTTTGTGATAAAAATGCCTTCCATGGCTCCACCGGGTTGTGGCAACGGAACTGTTATTGGAACAACGGGCAGCGGAACCAGGGTTGCACGACTGAAAATTGTAAATTCAGTTCCGTTTGTACCCAACTCCCAGGCCAACCTGTCTTTCTGGCTGATGCCAACGCCTCCATTGACACAAGCCTACCAGTATGTTGGTTCGCCCTGCATTATTCTCCAGGCTCCCACTGATACAATGAATTGTTACCCGGGAACTTCTTACCGGAACATTCATCTGAATGTGCCGGTACTGCCAACGGCATATCATGTAACGGGCGGGGGATCATATTGTGCCGGCGGAGATGGTTTACCCGTTGGTTTGAATGGTTCACAGGTTGGTGTAACCTATACCCTTTACCAGGATTCAACAGCAACGGTTCCTGTTATTGCAGGAACCGGGTCCGCATTGGATTTTGGCATCCGGCCCGGAAGTCACACCTATTATGTCACGGGAAGCAATGTTGCCGGCACGACTCTCATGACGGGAAGTGCGGTCATTATTGAAATGGCCTGTGAATGGCCCATCGTTCTGACAATGGAACATGATGTCCAGGTATCCCCGACCGAAATGCAATTTGACCTGTACCTGAAAAACCCGGATTCAACCCATCAATTTGAGCTTGGCATAATCCAGGGAGGAATCTATATCAGTACTTCAATCATTGGCAACGGATCAATTACCTGTGATGTTGTTCCGGGATATTCAGACCTGGTTAATCAAAACACCCCGGTTACCGTTGCATCATTTCCTTTTTCTCCGAACCAGTTCATATTAAAGATGGCACCGAATGCCCCCCCTTATTGCGGGAACGGATCAATAATCTCAACTACAGGATTAGGATCCAGGGTTACACGGCTGACTGTTAAAAACACTGTGCCATTTGTGTCAAATTCCCATGCAAATCTTGCTTTTAGTTTCACCTTCCCGCCTTATCCGACAAAGATCTTCCAGAACTTCGGATGGCCTTGTCATGCGCGACAGGTACCTGCTGATGCTTCGAATTGTTACACGGGTTCGACCTACCTGAACATTGCCCTTAATCCTGATCTGCTGCCATTGGTTTATAATGTTACAGGTACCGGGTCATATTGTGCCGGTTCACCCGGATTGCCGGTTGGCCTCGATGGATCGCAGGCCGGAGTAACATACACGCTTTACAAGGATGGTGCGGGCCAGGCTCCTGCAATCGCAGGCACGGGATCAGCAATCACCTTTGGAAACCAGGCCGGCGATCATACATATACTGTGAAGGGAACCGGTCCGGGCGGCAGTTCCGATATGTCCGGGGATGCTGTAATTACAGTTCTCCCGTGTTCAAAGACCTGGTCCGGACTGGTCAGCAATGACTGGAACGTTACCGGAAACTGGATTGAAAATGCTGTTCCCCTGGAAACAGATGATGTAATTATTCCGGCCGGATGCCCGGTCTTCCCGGTTCTTGCCGCTGGAACAATTACGAAATGCCGGAACCTGGATATCTCCGGATCTGCAGAGATTGCACAACACGGGGCGCTGACAATTGACGGAGATCTGACAATTACTGGAAATCTCCTGGTCAGGAGCCAGGGGTCGCTGATTACCAACGGTGCTGTCACCGGAACGGCAAACATTGAACGCACTATTGAAGGGAATCATGCAAAGCATTTCCTTTCATCACCGGTTGGCAGCCAGGATATCTGCAACGGTATCTTTGCACCGGTTGTTGCGGTTTTCCCGGGAGATTCAACGACCTGGAATTTCTCCAAATGGATCCCGTACTGTTCATCGCCAACATCAGACGCCGGGGACTGGAAGAGCCTGAGAACCCCGGCCGGGGCCATTAACACGGCTGATTTCGGGACTAATCCACAGTTTGTGATCAGCCAGGGATACCTTGTCGACTACGGTGAAACTCTTCCCACGACCAAAACATTCACAGGAACTCCGAATACCGGCGATAAAGTCTGTCTTTTTTCTGATATCATCAACGACTGTTCATGGGCAATGGCAGGAAACCCATTCCCTTCAGCTATTGACTGGACACTGGTCACCGGTAAGGAAACCAATCTTCAAAGCCAGTACTATTATGTGTATAATGAAATGAAAGCAGGCGGAGCAGGCTATGAATACTGGAAAGATGCTGAACATTTTTCGTCCACGTCGGTCAATGGGCACATCCCTTCCATGCAGGGATTCATGGTAAGTGCAAACCCAACAGGGAATGCCGGCATTGGACTTCCCAACACTGCAAGGCTGCATGATACCACAACTGCCAGCTGGCTGAAAAATGTAGAAACAAACAAATTGAAAATTACCCTGGCAAATGGCAGTCTCTTTGATGAGACGTTCGTGAAGTTTGAGAACACCGGGAATGCCGGTCTTGATAATAATGATGCGGTAAAGTTATTCAGTCTCAATCCTGCCGTTCCCCAGGTTTTCTCAATCGTGGATAATGTTCATAAGGTCAGCTTTAATTCATACCAGTACTTCTCGGGTGGAACGACGATTCCCGTCGGGATCAGGGTTCCGGTATCAGGCCCGTATACGTTAACCATTGATGGGGTGGAGCATTTTACCGCTGTCACCGGGATTTCCCTTGAAGACAAGCTGCTGAATAATTCCCAGGATCTGCTGCAGAACCCGGTTTATTCTTTTTCTGCTGCGGGCAATGAAGATGATACCAGGTTCCTGTTGCATATCGAAGGGACCATCGGGATCAATGAAAATGCGAACAGCAGCTTCACGGTATATTCGAAAGAGAAGACGATCTATATCAACAGCACCTGCGGGTTCCGGAATGCAATGGTTACTGTCAGTACGATTTTAGGACAGGAAATCTCCAATTGCACGTTCAATGACCCGTTACTGAAGCAGGCCAGTTTGAAGGTCGATGTTGTAAGCGGTTATTATCTGGTGAAGATAATGAGTGACCGAATGGTCAGGATTGCGAAGGTTTATATCAATTAGGACAGCATTTGTCCGTAAAGAAATACCCTTGCAGAATGAAGCAGCAAGGGTATTTTTTTTGTGACTCCGAAGGGGTCATATAGGGCAAATTGAAAATCAGGTCAATACCTTTGTAACGCCCGTCTTTCCTACATAATATTAAATAACCTTTACAAGCGTTTACCGTCGGTTAATAACTTTTACTGACAAATTTGTACAAGAAGTTGACAGTTCGTACCTTTGAACTGACAAATAAATGCAGTACAAATTATGGCCTCAGTAATCTTCTATCCCGACAAGGAAAAAAACGGCAAAGCGCTGTTACTTATATCATTTACCTTTAATCATAAGCGTTTGAGACTTTCCAGCGGAGTGCATACGCCAGTTGCGAAGTGGGACCAGGAAGCACAGAAAATTAAACCGGTTAAAGATTTTGCAGATGAAAATAAAAGGCTTCGAGATACTGTCAACTTTTTTCTTGATTAATACGTTGAGAT
>CAIKNA010000085.1 GCA_903828645.1 uncultured Bacteroidales bacterium | reverse complement strand
ACTGAAATAGAAACTGAAATATCCCTGGATGCCTTTCCGTCACCGGAACAACTGTGGGAAAAATACAGGAAATACAAGGGGATCACCACCCCGGAAGCTGAAAAGATCGCATCCCAGGATTACTATTTCGATGGTTCAGGCAGAAGACCCAGGTATTACCAGCAGGTGGCCATCAACAGGACCGTGGAAGCAATTGCCAATCACCAGGACCGGATCCTGCTGGTCATGGCTACCGGAACAGGAAAAACATATACTGCTTACCAGATTGTTTACCGGCTATGGAAAGCCGGGGTGAAGAAAAGGATTTTGTTTCTCGCAGACCGCACTGCGCTCATTGACCAGGCACGAAAAGGCGACTTCAAACACTTCCGGGATAAAATGACCATTGTGCAAAACCGGATGGTCGATAAATCTTATGAAGTTTACCTTGCCCTATACCAGGGATTAACAGGAAATGAAGAGGATAAGAATATTTTTCGCCAGTTCAGCCCAGATTTCTTTGACCTGATTGTTATTGATGAATGTCACCGGGGTTCCGCAAGGGATGATTCTGCATGGCATGAAATTCTAAACTACTTTCAAAAAGCTACACATATCGGCCTTACTGCGACTCCCAGGGAAACCAACGAGATCAGCAATACGGAGTATTTTGGCGACCCGATTTACACCTATACGCTGAAACAGGGCATCGATGATGGATTCCTGGCGCCATACCGCGTGATCAGGGTTGGGCTGAATGTGGATTATGAAGGCTGGCGCCCCACGGATGGAAAAACTGACAAGGATGGGAACCCTGTGGAAGACAGGGTATACAATACAAAGGATTACGATAAAAACCTGGTGATTGAAGAACGCACATCAAAGGTGGCGGAAAAAGTGTCGGAATTTCTGAAAGGGTATGACCGCTATGCAAAAACCATTGTCTTTTGCACAGATATTGACCATGCTGAAAGATTGCGCTCAGCACTTTCCAGGGAAAACAGCGACCTGGTTGCCGCCAATTACAAGTACATCATGCAGATCACCGGCGACAATGACGAAGGTAAGCGCGAATTGTACAATTTTACCGATCCTGAATCCCCCCTGCCGGTAATTGTAACCACTTCTGAACTGCTGACCACAGGAATCGATGCACAAACCTGCAAAGTGATTGTGCTGGATGCCAACATTGCATCCATGACAAAGTTCAAGCAGATCATCGGGCGCGGAACCCGGATCAATGAAGAGTATGGAAAGATGTTTTTTACCATCCTGGATTTCAGGAATGCCACAGATCTATTTGCCGACAAGGATTTTGACGGGGATCCCATCCGGGTGAAACCTGTTTCCCAGGATACTGATCTTACGGATATCATCGATGACGAGGAAACCGATGAAACCCCGATCATTGATGAAGTGACCGGTGATGAAATCTTTGTTGACAAACCCATTATCCGCACTCCTGAGGGAGGTGATCCTTCACAGGCCACCCCCAGGCACAAGGTTTATGTGAATGGGGTGGATGTTTCCATCCTGGTTAGCCGTGAACTCTATTTCGACCAACATGGAAAGCCAATTACCGGCAGTCTTAAGGACCACACCCGGGAAATTGTCAAGGGCAGTTACATCTCCCTGGATGATTTTATCAACAAATGGAATGCAACGGATCAGAAAGCAGTTATCATTGAAGAACTGCAGCAACAGGGTGTCATGGTTGAAGCATTGCATGAAGCGGTGAATAAAGACATTGACCTGTTTGACCTGATCTGCTATGTGGCCTATGACAAGCCACCGCTGACCAGGAAGGAGCGGGCCGGCAATGTAAAGAAACGGGATTTCTTTACCCGCTATGGTGAACAGGCAAGGCAGGTTTTGGAAACGCTCCTGGATAAATATGCCGATGAAGGTGTTGCGGATATTGAATCCCTGGAGGTATTGAAGGTGAAACCCTTTACCGATTTTGGTTCGCCGATGGAAATTGTCAACTCTTTTGGCAGTAAAAAGAATTATGTGCAGGGTGTACGCGAACTTGAATTTGAACTCTATAAAACCGGTTAATGAATGGCTAATCTTTCTGGAATCATAAAAAGCATCCGCGATATCATGTGGCAGGACTCCGGGCTGAACGGAGATGCACAGCGCGTTGAACAACTGGGATGGATGCTGTTCCTCAAAATATTTTCGGACAAGGACAAGGAACTTGAATTGATGGATGATCATTACACATCACCCATCCCCGATGAATTTCACTGGGTCAAGGAAAAAGGCAACTGGGCAGGTGATGATGAAGGCATGACAGGCGATGAACTCCTGGCCTTCGTTGACCAGAAACTTTTCCCGGCATTGCGCAACCTGGATGTGAGCACCGGGCACCAACGTGCCCTGATTGTGCGCGAGGTCTTTACCGGGAACAACAACTACATGAAAAGCGGGATCAACATCCGCAAGGTGTTAAACAAGCTGAATGAACTGGACTTCAATGTTGCAAAGGAGCGCCATGCATTCGGTGAATTGTATGAAAGCATCCTCAAGGACCTGCAAAGCGCAGGTAAATCAGGTGAATTTTATACCCCCAGGGCAATCACGAATTTTATTACCGACATGGTCAATCCCCGGCTTGGTGAAAGAATCCTTGATCCCAGCTGCGGAACCGGCGGTTATCTTACCTCTGCTATTGAACACCTGAAAATGCAGGCAAACAATGTGGAAGAGCGCCAGGGGATTCAGGCAGATATCAGGGGATGGGAGTACAAACCATTGCCCTACCTGCTTGCTACAACCAACCTGATCCTTCACGACATCGAAGTGCCCAACATCACCTTCCGGGATTCCCTGGACCAGCCACTGAGCAACTACAAGGAAAAAGACCGGGTAAATGTGATCCTGGCAAACCCGCCTTTCGGTGGGATTGTCGCCAACAACAACGAGAGCAACTTCCCGACGAATTTCCGTACCAAAGAGAGCGCCGACCTCTTCCTGATCCTGATGATCTACCTGCTGAAACAGGGAGGCAGGGCAGGTATTGTACTTCCTGATGGTTCACTCACCGGGGAAGGTGTCAAACAACGTGTGCGCCAGAAGCTGCTTGAAGAGTGCAACCTGCATACCATTATCAGATTGCCGAACTCCGTTTTCCAGCCCTATGCCACTGTTGCCACAAACCTGCTGTTCTTCGACAAAGGGCAAACTACAAAGGAGGTGTGGTATTACGAACACCGTTTACCGGAAGGACAGAAATCCTACAGCAAAACCAAAACCATCCGGCTTGAAGAATTTAACCCGATCAGGGAGTGGTGGAATAACCGCCAAGAAAGTGAAATTTCGTGGCGGGTTCCTATTCAGAGTATCATTGATCGGGGATATGACCTTGACATTAAGAATCCCAATAAACTGGAAGAAGTCCATGAGTTTACCAGCGAAGAACTTTTATTGATGCTCGAAAGTTCCATGCAAAAGAGTTTTGGTTTATTGAATCATTTAAAATCAGAACTTTAATGGATTGGGAAAAGTATAAACTTGGTGAGATTTGCAGAATAGAGAAAGGCATTACAGGGATTAACAAAGCAATTCCCGGTGATTTTCCAATGGTTGTGACAAGTGAAGAAAGGAAATCCCACAACGAATATCAAATTGATGATGATGCTGTCATAATTCCATTGGTTTCATCAACGGGTCATGGGCATAAAAGTTTAAAACGCATTCATTTCCAACAAGGCAAATTTGCATTAGGCTCCATTCTTTGTGCAGTGATTCCTAAGGACAGGAAGGTATTAAGTGCTGAATACCTTTACCGTTTCCTCGATTTGAACAAGGAAAATGAGCTTGTCGCAAGAATGAAAGGGATGGCTAATGTCACCTTGCCAATGAAAGAGATAGCGCAGATTGAGATTCCATTACCTCCCATTGCAGAGCAAATTGAATTTACGAAAAAGCATGATAAACTTGAAAATAGCAGTGAATTAATTTCTTCTGAGTTCACTCACCAACTCGACCTTCTCAAAAAACTCCGCCAGCAGATTTTACAGGATGCCGTTCAGGGAAAGTTAGTTCCCCAGGATAGCAATGATGAACCTGCAAGTGTGCTGCTTGAGAGGATTAAAGCTGAAAAAGAACAACTTGTCCGGGAGAAAGTAATCCGAAAAGAGAAAACACTTCCTATAATACAGAATGATAAATGTCCATTTGCAATTCCGGAAAGTTGGATCTGGAGCAGATTGGGTGAAATTTGTATTAAAATCACTGATGGGACTCATCATTCACCACTAAATTCTGAAACCGGTGAAATTAAATATGTTACGGCAAAGAATATTAAGGATAATGGTATTGATTTGACTAATATAACCTATATCTCACAGGATTTGCATGAAGAAATATACAATAGATGTAATCCGGAATATGGAGATTTACTTTTTATTAAAGATGGTGCTACTACTGGGATTGTTACAATTAGTAATTTGCAAGAACAGTTCAGTTTGCTTTCCAGTGTGGCATTATTGAAACTGCCAAAAGAAATTCATAATAAATTTTTGATGTATGCAATTCGTAGCCCGTTCTTTTACAATTCAACGAGAAACGATATGTTTGGTGTTGCTATTACACGTGTTACTTTGGAAAAAATTCAATATTCGGGAATTCCAATACCTCCCCTGCTCGAACAACACCGTATTGTTGCCAAAATTGACCAACTAATAAAACTTTGCGATGAACTGGAGCACACCATCAAGCAAAATCAGACCTATACCCGGCAATTATTGCAGGTGGCGTTGAAGGAAGCGTTGGAGCCTTCTGCGAGTGAATATACTCACCGAGATCAAACGAAAATCATCCAAATGAAATGCTGATCAACATCATTGAGCATACAATATTGAGCATTTGTCAAGGTACCAAGACAAACATGATATATTATATATGTCACCCCAACCTATGTTCCCTACAAAAAATTACTTTTTTATTGGCATAATGAAAACAGTTTTTCTTATTAAAGTTGTTGGTATTCAGATGTTGATGTTTTTGGCATTAGCGTCATCCTGCCAGGTTGATCCTGTTGTGTGCCCTGAATTTAAGCAGGACCCATAATGATGCTAACAGCCGTATAGCTATATGTTAGCTTCAAATTTTCTGTAAATGAAAACTCTGGTTTTTTTTCTTTTACTCTTTTTTTTATTTCAAGTCTGCTTTTCACAAAAAGTTGAAGTTGGAGGAGATATTGGTTACGCAAATTCCCCTTTCTCGTCAAGTGGCTTTATAGCAAACGGTTTTCAGCTTTCCGCACTAACAAATTTTTATCCGAATCATGCAATATTTTATTTTAACACAGGTCTGGCATATCAAAAGGAAGATAATTGGAATTTTATTAAAATACCATTGGGGCTTGTTCTTTCACCAGGAAGGAAAGTTAAATTCTTAATTGGATTAGGGTTATATGCAAATTTCGTGATTTTACAGTCGAAGTTTTATAGCAAATATGATGTTATTGCAAAGAATGATGTCGTTCTCGATGCTTATTTTCTATTAGGATCAAGTTTTAATATCGAAAAGAACTGGAGCATTTTTATAAAATCACAAGTCGAGACAGGACTTACAACACTGTATACACCCTCTGCTGAACCTGATGGTGAAAATCATAATAAGTTTTTATCAGTTAGTGTAAGTATAGGAGTTGCCTATTTGCTTTTTCAAAAATAAAAATGAGCCTAAGGAACTTGCTCCCTCCACAAAACCAATGTTTGTAAGGCTTAACAAGAGTTCACCTTCGTGTTTTTTCTGCATTTATGCGGAAAGGTCGTTTTTTAGCCTACCTTTATAGGATGTAACGGATTAATAAGAAACGCCATGCATAAATTTCTGATCCTGCTGACAGGAGCCCTGGCCCTTTTCCTGGCTGAAACCACAGCTGTTGCATCCAGCCGGGCCGATACCCTCCTGGCCGTGAATGATACGATCGACGTTATCCCGGGCATCCCGGTTACGGTCGATATCCTTGCAAATGACTCTGTGCCGGCAGGCGATTCGCTTATGCTTCTCATTTACGATCCATATTGTTCATATACTACCGGTCCGGATGGTGTGACCTTCGTGTTCCATGCATGGGGATGGACGGGGTACCAGGTAAGCGATTACAGGATCCTGGATTATACACTGGGAGTTTATTCGAATTATGCCAAACTCGTTTTCAGGGTTCATGACCATAGCTATGATTACCTGGATGTGAACAATGTCAAAGCCAGGATCAATGCATCGGGACTGCAGTTTTTATCGGATCCCCTCCCGGGATATGAGATCCCGAAGGGAAGCGGCATCAGTTCCATTTTCTCCAACTCCCTGTGGGTTGGTGGGGTCGATACGGCGGGGATGCTTCATTTCGCTGGCGAGCGCTATGGACTGGGCCCCAGTGGCAATCCATTGTCCAGGAGGGATTTCCGCGCAGGACCGGTGAGTGATTCTGCCGCATATAGCCCGGTGCAGGATACGATCTGGAACCATGTATGGAAGGTCAGTAAAACGGAGATAGATTATCACCGTGCTCATTTCTGGGATCAGGGTTATGTGCCGGCAGCCGGTATCCTGAACTGGCCCGGCAATGGCGACATTTCCTTAGGGCAGGCTGCCCGGCTGGCACCCTTCTCCGACCGGAACGGGAACGGCCTTTATGAGCCATACGACGGGGATTACCCCGAGATCAGGGGCGATCAGGCGGTGTTCTTCATCTACAATGATGACCACTCACCTCATGCAGAATCGGGGGGCAGGAAACTGCGGATCGAGGTACAGGGGATGGCCTATGCCTTTGACCGTCCCGGGGATACGGCCTTCAAAAATGCCACCTTTCTCCATTTAAAAGTGATCAACCGGTCGCATAACACTTACAGGCGAACCTATTTTGGCGTATGGGCCGATGTTGACATAGGGGTATACTGGGACGATCTCACAGGGTGTGACCCGCGTCGAAGTATGTTCTATATATGCAACGGGGACACCCTGGATGGAAATGGCGGTTCGACAGGTTACGGGCGAAACCCTCCTGCCCAGGCGGTTGTGATCCTGGGCGGGCCCCGGATGGATCCCGACGGTTGCGACAACCCATCTTTTGACGGCGACGGCATTGCAGGGCCCTCTTTCCATGGGAGTTGCGATGCGGTAAGCCTCGACAGCACGATCCTCAACATGACCTACGGTACAGGCGGCATTTACCAGGGACCTTTCGTGGTCAGTGCTGAGGCGATCAACGGGGTGAATTTCGGGGACGGTGTGTCGGACAATGAGCGGTTCGGTATGACTCATTACATGTCTGTCGGTGAAGTTCCGCCGGGCTTCCCTACTTTTGGGGATCCGTTTCCTGAATATGATGTGGACTACTACAAGGTGATGGAAGCGCGCTGGCCCGACAACTCCCCTGTGATTTATGGCGGGGACGGGTACAGCAGCGCGGGCGGTTACGGACCTGCCTGCAGGTTCATGTTCCCCGGGCTGACGGATACCTGCCGGTGGGGAACGAACGGACTTCCGCTCAACGGGCCGGCGGAATGGAGTGAAAAAACGGCCGGGAATCATCCTTCCGACCGCAAGGGAGCCGCCTCATCCGGACCATTCACCTTCCGGCCCGGCGACGTGCAGGAGATGGACATCGCATTCGCATGGGCCAGGGATTATCATCATTTCGATTCGACACTTTACAAGCTGAACGCTGTGGTTGATAGCATCCGCAAACATTTTATCGAAAACAGGGCTCCCGGTGGCGGTCCGTTTTATGGCACCGCGGAACATACGACCGGCAGCATGGAACCATGGAAGGTTTACCCCAACCCGGCAAAGGATATGCTTTATGCCGAATTCCCGGGTATCGTAGCAGGTGAGGTTGAATTGTCGCTCTGGTCGGCCCAGGGAACCAGAATATTTGCAAAGATAACCACCAGGCAGGCTGTTTATGAAATCGATGTCAGCGGCATCCGGGCCGGATTTTATCTGTTGCGGGTCAGATCAGGTATCATAAACCACGTGGCCAAAGTTCTCATCCGTGGTTAAGAGACTTTTTTAATGCCATAATGTTATCATCAACGAATTGGTATTACCTGTTTTTGTGGTTTTCTAATCTCTTTATGGTTTGTTACCCGCTGCATGCAGCGAATTGGAAATAATTCCCGAAGACACCCCCGCCGCTTACTTGGAATAAACGCATGCCATTACCAGTTTTCGCCGGTGCAACCTGACCACCTCACGCGATTGATATTGAAGAGAGCAGGGTGGCCGGCCAAAACCGGTGGCAGGTGGTCAGATGATCCATTTTATGCAGTAAACACTCAATTTGAAATCTATCATCATGGCCTCAACTATAAACTCAGTTAAAAAGGTGTGCACCCTTCATTGCTGTATTCTCATGGCATTCAGAAGTCTCTTACACACCGGACCGGGTAGCCGTTCGACTTGCTGTAATTGTATATATTGCTGTTCGCACTGCTGAAGCCCAGGTACCAGCCGTACGTTGTGCTGAACTGCGTATTACTCCAGTAACTGCCGCTTAAGCCGCGATAACTCAGCGAACCATCGCCGGGGTTCAGGCCCCCGGCAGCATGGAGTTTTAAGGCAGAGCCGAAAGGGCCGTTCCAGTTTATCCATCCGCCGCCGGTATTAACATTGGTCCATTCCGTATTGGTAGGGACATGCCAGCCGGCACCAAGTTCTAAAGCGCATGGGTCTTTTGCCGCCTCCCAGGTAGCGCTTAAGTTGTCATTTGTTGCATCCCATGCGGTACCGGGTGTTCTGGATGATGTGTATTGATACCCCTTTTTGCGGTTAAATTGGAAGTACCAACCTGCCGAAGCCTCGGTAGCATCGGAAACTACCGTTGCCTCCTGGCTTGCGCCAAGGTTTCTGGTGATCCAACACTTGGTGAGTTCACCCGGAATTCCGTTCACAGTACCATAGGCAACTGTTTTATTTACAGGCGCAACTCCGCCCGAAACCACGTGGTTGATATTGATGGTTAAACCGCAGGCAAAAGCTGGGATGGGGGTCATTGAATTCCAGACAATTCCATTGTATAAATCCAACGCTTTTTCATCGGTATTGTAAATAACCAATCCTGCAGCAGGAGATGCAATCGTATTTCGTTGTGCGGTGGTCATCCTTGGTGGCAGGAAACCTTTATTGGTGAAATTCACATCCAGTCCTGCTGATTCATTCGGTGGGCTGTTGTCGGTGTTGACAGCTACCTGGGCAAATGCACAGAATCCGGAAATAAGGAATAATATTAAAATTGTAACGACTTTTTTCATGACAGGAAAATTATTTGTGAATATTATAACAATATGAAATTCAATGAAATGTATTGCAATAATAAATTAAATAAACGAAATATTATTCGTTTCAATATTAAATTTGTGAATGTTTT